>NZ_JASLCE010000085.1 GCF_030146175.1 Flavobacterium sp.
ACCGGGAGTACTCCGAAAATCCCTAACAGAGTAGGAACAATTTAATCAAACCAAAAAATTATGAAAACACAAAACGCAAACAACAAATTAGCCTTTAATGCTTCTACCGTAACGGAATTAACAGATACACAAATGATGACTGTAGATGGAGCAACAACTGTACCATGTGTAGCTGTAGGTGTAGCTTCTATTGCGCTTAGTTATAACATCACAAAAGATGTTTTTAAAAGAGCAGAATAATCCCGAAATAGGGTAGATCAATAAAAGGCTGTTTTTACGGCCTTTTATTATTTTAGATACCTTCGGATTGAAACCGGTTCGAACAAAGGTATTCCGGTTTAAAAAGCACAATCAGAATCGTTTTGTTACATGGAATAGGGCAGAGATCGATTTGTTTTACCGGTATAAGAGAGAAATAAAGCCAAACAAAAAGCGCCATTAGAAACTAATGACGCTTTTTGTTTGGAGGAAGGAAACGTTTACGAATAGATAAACGAAACTTTACCAAACTTATTTCCGTTGTTGTTATAGGTTTGATCCAGGAAATCTTTGATCGCATCATTGTCGGTAAAAGTACTGTCAATGACTAAAGGATGTGTTTCAAACTTTTGCAATCCGTTACGTAAATCATCGCCACTTCCCAAACAGTTTCCGATTAATTGTACATTACGAGTCATTAAACTGGCAATTAAAAGCGTTAGATTGGTTTTTTCTACGGTAGTAATCTTTTCTACCGACTGGTTGTAAATGCCGCAGGTTAAATAGCGCGCATTAAGGTTTAAATAGTCGGATAACGGAACCAGATACGTATCGGAAAACGCATCTAAAACAACATCAAAATACAGGTTTTGCGGTAATTGGTTCTCATTAAAGCTAAAAACATCCTTTATAAACGGAAAATGATTCGTTACGCTTTCAACATTCTTACCGGAGTAGGACAAACCATATACATTGCAATCCAGGTCTCTTAAAAGATTTAAAAAGAAAAAAGCGGTATTCGAGGTTATGGAAGTAACCAAAACATTGTCACCCGGTTTAATATTGGCTCTTCGGATCATAGACATGGCCGTTTGTGTACCAATACCGATTCCGCCGGCCTGTTCGGAAGTAATTCCTTCCGGTATTTTAATTAGTTTTCCCTGATTGTAAATTTCAAATTCCCGACTGGCATGGTTGGAAGGAATTCCCGGAAACGAATCGTTCTCCGGAAACGGATAAAAACTGTTACTGATTACCCGGTCACCTATTGCAAATGCAGTGACGTTTTTCCCGATTTTTTCGACTACGCCACAAAAATCGGAACCAATCGGATAATAGGTTTCCTGATCGAGCGATTCGATTTTTCTCCAGGCATTTTCAATCACACCCAAATCGCGATAATTAAGTGAAAAACTTAGTTTTCGGACTAATACGGCATTTTGATGGGCGTCGGAATCTTCATCGAGTTCCGGTTTATTGCCTATAACAAGGCCAATAGGAATCTGAAGATTATCAATAGAAAACAGATGCCTTTTTTGGGCATCTGTTTTTTCGAATAATGAAGGGCTTAATACGGCTAAGGATCTCATAGTTTATAGGATTTCAACTTGTTTGGATTCGGTTTTGGCTTTCGAGGTGTACAGTTGTTTGCTGTAATAACGGTACAGATAATCGTAAACAACCATTTCATGTACCCGTTGTTTGGCAATAAACACCCGGTTACAAATCATATGCAGGTAACTCAAGGCTATAGAACCAAAAGAGGTTGGCAGTTGTTGCGTTTGTGCCAGTTCCTGCAAACGTTTGGCCACCGCATTGTTTTTAACCGAACGCTCTTTAAGCACATCCCATATCGGCGCATACATTTCGTCGGTTAAGGATTCGTCCATAAACAACTCAATATCGCGTTCGTTTTTAGTAAACATTTCGTTAATCTGCTTGTTCAGATCGCCCGCTCCGGAACGGTTAAATTCGTTTCCGAAACTCGTTTTGGCAACTTTAAGCATTTCAATTCGGTCTTTTAAGCTAAATCCAAGATCTTCCAACAAGAAATGCATCGATAACAGACAGAATTTCCAACGGATTTTTTCACCTTGATCCCCTTCGATCATATCGGCAAAACGCAGTGTACATTCGCTATCGTGATGGAACAAACTTTCGGTTTCGGCAATCGCCAAATGACCGTAGCGTTGTAATTCTCTCAGATAGGTATCCGTTTGCGTTTTCCAGATGATATTGTTCTTTTCAAACGGTTGTATGTGTTCTTTAATAATATTGATACATTCCGTAAAATGGTGTTTGTCGTTTAGTAATACACGGAAACGCAAATGATGACCAGAGGCATCCTGATAACGGATAAAAAACCATTTTTGAATCAGATTTTTGGATTCCAGTTCGGCTACAATCGGATTGATCGCTCTGTTTAAAAGCTCTTCACCGGCTCTTTCACCACAATAGAATTTGTAGTACAACCATTCCTCACCAATGGAGAACGATGGTGTCACCGTGCTATTGTCAAGAGGAGTGCCTTCCTGAAGCGATTTGGCTTTATAAGCCGAAACTATTTCGGTGTGTTTATTATTGGTTTCTTTTTTTACTTCAGCATTTTTAAAAGCCGAAACGATAAACTCATTACAGTAATTTTCCGTTACGGTATCTTCTTGAAACAAAAACTCTTTTAGCTGGATAAAACGCTCTCCTTTTAGCATTAAAGTAAAGACTTTACAGCTTAGATCGTTGGTGAAGTTTACAACTACTTCGTTATCGCCCTGAACAAAAGCAACGATATTCGGGATTTTTCGCTCGCTTTGGAAAGCGCGTACCGTATCGATAATAGTATCCTCTTTTAGGGAAGTTAGGAATTTAATATCTTTTTCTGATAAATTCCATGTGGCTCTCGACAATAGAATATCGTTATAAGACAACCTTGGAAGGAAGCTAAAATCATTCTGTAATTCACCCCATGTAAATCCGATACCGGAAGAATCCTGGTTTTGTAAATCGCAAAGGAAATGATAAATCGGAAGTGCATTGGCACTGTAATTATGTGCATTTCCTAATCGGGGAATGATTTCTTTGCCCAATCTTTTAGAACGTAGGATAATGCGGTTGTTTTTTACGGAGATATACAAATCCTCTACCGCTATCTGATGTTCCAGATCCAGTGATGAACTTCCCAAATACGGAATTTCATAATCCCTTTGGAAACCGCGATACAGGATATTTCCGGTACGCGCTTGCGGTAGGTGAATAATTTCTGCAATAATTTTATCCGGATGTAATGCTTTTTCTCTTTCGGAGATTTCATCACAAAGCGACATAATATTTTCATTCAGGTGTCCGAAACGACCGATAAGACCATTGGCCGAAGGACCGGCAACCGAAGTCAAAGCGATTTTTTCGTCGTTATTTTCATGGAACAGATTAAAGAAAACCGAAAAACTATCGGGATATAAACGTTCTTTTTCGTCAAACTGATTAATCTCTTCATCCGTTAGGGAAATACTGCTGGCACCGATTTGGGTAGCCTGAACCAGTTTTTGGAACAGAAAAGCTCTTTCCGGACTAATATTTACCTGTTTGTAGTTGGAATAATTTGGAATAATATTTAATTCGTCAACCAAAGGCGTTTTGGCACCGGATTGTTTTCCGTAACCAATTCCCACATCCGGATCTAAAACCTTGATCAATGGTTGTTCGTATTCTTCATAGCGCTCCGCAAATTTTCGTTTAAACTCTTTTAGATTGCTTTTCTCATGTAGCGGTTGTAATTTATTCAGAGCCGTTACACCGTTACGCAGCTTTTTTAGTATTTTATTGCTCAGACTCGCATCCGGTAATGTTCTGTAACCGTCTACCTGAAATAATTTAGACTCATCTACTTCGTCCAATTCTTGGTTTAACATGGTATAGATTTCTCGGTATTTTTCAGGATCATTAAAAACATTTTCGTCCAGATTGCTGATCTTTTCTTTTAAAGTAAGGATAAGTTCCAGAATTACCTGTGCTTCATGGAATGCAAAACGATCTTCTTTAAATTTAGCGATTAACGTTTCGAAATAATCGGCGCCGGTTAATGTAAATTCCAGTTCGCTTACCAAAAACTGACTGTCGATAATGGTATTGATAAAAGCGAGTGCATCTTTTTCGGTGATTTCATCCGAAATCAGGTGTTGTGCCAATTCGGAAATAGTCGCTCCGTTGGCCGCTTTTTTCAGGACGATGTCCAGATATTCGGTTGCCAGTACTTCCGAAATTTTATGAAGTCGGGCGTTCTTTTTAAAATAATATTCCACATAACGGAACTTGTCGAAAACGGTATAAACAGAAGTATTCGGAAAATACTGCAATACCGAGCGTATTGCGTTTTCTTTTGTAATAATCGGCATAAAACTACCCAAAAAATACATATCGTATTTGGTATAACGACTAATCGCCGCTTTTTCGAAATCGATTTTGGTTTCCGCTCCCATATCGATAGCCGACACATGGGCAAACATACCAAAAGGAGTACATCGGTTGGACATTCGAGAGGTATATTTGTAAAGAGAACCTTTTAGGTTTTTTAGATCACTTTCGTCTTGGAAAGCCTCACCTTGTTCCCATAATTCGAAAGCCTTGTAAATACTCGGCGATCCGATAAACAGTGCTTCACGGTTTTTAGGGTTTTTAAAAATGTCCTGAATCATTTCCCAGGTAATATCCATTTTTTTTGGCTCAAGTGGCGTTCTGACGATAGCTTTAGCAGCAAAAGAATAATTTTTCATACTATAGTTGGTTTGGGTTTTTAGTTTAAATTGTTTTGCCACATTTTGTAGTAGTAGCCTTTTTGGTTTAACAGATCCTCATGCGTTCCGTTTTCGATAAGTTCTCCTTTTTTAAAGGCCATGATAATATCGGCATTTTTTATAGAATGAAGCTTATGTGCGATCACAATAATTGTTTTTCCCTGTTGGGATAAATCCTGGATTAAGCTTTTGATTACCAGTTCCGATTCGGAGTCTAATGCCGATGTTGCTTCGTCCAGAATGATCACTTCCGGATCTTTATATAAAGCTCTTGCAAAAGCGATTCGTTGCCGTTCTCCACCCGATAAATTGGCTCCGAATTCCCCAAGATAAGTGTCAAATCCATTTGGTAGTGATTCGATAAAATCGTAAGCACCTACTTTTTTACTCACATCGATTATACGCTCCATATCCGGATTTTGATCACCAATGGCAATATTCGAAATAATGGAACCGTCGAAAAGCTCTACATTTTGCGGTACAGTAGTGATCAATTTATTAATACTGTCTTTTGAAATATATTTCAGATCGTAATTCCCAACAGAAATCTTACCGTCTGTCGGATGATAAATACTCTGAATCAGGGAAGCAATCGTACTTTTTCCGCTTCCACTTTCGCCGACGATAGCGGTGAATTTGCCTCTTGGAATAGTAAGGTTGAGTTCTTTAAAGGTGTTTCTTCCGATCTCATACGAAAAGTCCACATTTTTAAATTCGATATCACCCAGATTGTTTTTGTTGAGGTTGATTGTCGCTTCGGTTTTTTCATTATCCAAATCCATAATACCAAACAAACGATCGGCTGCAATCATGGCATTTTGAATCTGAACATTGGTTCCGATTAATTGAGAAGCCGGTCCAGTAAAATAACCAATTACAGAATAGAAAGAGAATAATTCACCCGGTGTAATTTGTCCGTCGATAGCATAATGTGTACCGGCCCATAATAGGATAACGGTAAAAATACGGGAAACAAATTCCGTTGAAACTCTCGAAAAAATACTGTTAATACCGGAAGCATAAATACTTTTTAAAAGATCGATAAAGCGTAATTCGGTTTTGTTTTTGGAAAAATCTTCCAATGACAAACGTTTTACCGTTCCGATGTTTTTAATCGACTCGACCAATTGTGCTTCCAGAATGGCGTTTTTCTCCATCACCTGACGTTCTGCTTTTTTATTCAGGTTGTTGACAATAAAATAGATGATCACATAAACCGGAATGATTAACGAAACGATCAGTGCCAGTTTCCAGTAATAGGTATACATAAAAATAAAAGAGAAAATTACGATCAGAATGTTTACCGAAACACTTAGCGCAGTTTCGTTGATCAACAATCTGATTTTTACAGCATCTCCAATACGAGACATGATCTCTCCGATTCGCATCGTGTCGAAAAACTTTTGTGGCATGGTAAACAAATGTTTGTAATACCCCAGAATTAAACGGGAATCCAATTGCTGACTAGTTTTAAGCAGGAAGAAATCCTTTAGCGCACCGAAGGTAAATTGGAGTAGGATACATCCCAAAACAATAATACTCATCAGATTTAACAGGCTCTTATTTCCGCTAACCAATACAAAATCGGTTATTTTTTCGACATAAATAGACATGGAAAAGCCTAAGAGTGTGTAAATCACAGCACCGATAAAAGCCTGAATCAAAATATATTTATGCGGTTTTAAAAGGAAAGCAATACGTTTTAGGTTGGAAATTTTTTCGTTTCGTTCCTTGAAAATGTCTTCATCCGGAATCAGAATTAAATAATATTCGGTCGACATGCTTTTGAATTCTTCATGCGATTTTTTTTCAATTTTACCCGAAGCCGGATCCATAAGTTGGATATACTTATCGGTCACCTTATAAATTACTACATAATGTGGGAATTCGTGTTCTTCGTGTTTGATAATCACATGAGCAATCGCCGGAAGCGGAATGTCTTTGATACTGTCAAAAGAAGCTTTTACACCTTTTGCAAGAAATCCCAGTTTAATTGCTGCTTCGCGTAATCCCAAAAGGGTAGTTCCTTTCTGGCTTGTACTGGCATATTGACGGATTCTTGAAATCGGTAAACTAAGGTTATAGTGTTCGGCAACCGAAGCCAGACAAGTGGCGCCGCAGTCGCTGTAGTCGTGTTGTTTTATGGCGATCTTACTCATTTCTAATACTGTTATAAGGGTTTAACCAATCTTCAATTTCATCAAATAATAATTGGAACATACTTCTTTTGGTTAGAAAGAAACGACTGGTAACGGTCATTCCTTTTTTCAGTTTTCCTTCCGAACCGTTTTTCAGATACAAACTTTTTTTAGCGATTGAACTTCTGATTCGGTATACCGGTGTCTCACCGATAAAAATCACATCTTTTCCTATATCGATAATCTGTCCGGTTGCAAATCCCCATTGATTGGAGTTGTAGGCATCGACCTGATATTTTACGTTTTCTCTTTCTTTGATATAGCCAATGTCGGATGGAGAAACAAAGGTTTCCACGATGATATCGCGATCCGGGGAGATTTCGGCAATCACACTTCCCGGAGTTATGGTACTTCCCTTGCTGATTCCCTGTACATTTAACAACTCGCCACTTATCGGAGCAATCAGTACATACGTTTTTTCTTCTTCACGCAATTGATTGGAATTGGAGTGAATGTTGGTAACATTTTGAGAATATTCGGTTAGTTGCTTTTGCCACCCTAATTCGGCTTGCTTGATAATGTTTACCCGGTCGTTTTTAAGTTTGTTCAGATCGAGTAATGTTTTTTCATATTCGGCTTTGGCGATGATTTGTTTGTTATAAAGACGATCGGCACGGTCGAACTCCGTTTGGGACGTTTTAATGATAACATCGATATTATAAAGTTCCTGAGCGTGTTTCAGGTATTCCTTTTTGTATTGTTCCGTTTTAAGCGCGCCGTAATTTCTTTTTAAAAGCTGACGGAGATCGTTCATATAATCGCGGAATTCGTTGGTCTGAATATTGTTTAGACGTCCTTTTTCCTCAATAATTTTATGATCGATAATTAATAGGGTGTCGCCAGCCTCTACTTTTCGATTTTCTTCCAATTTTGAAAAAATTACGCGGCCACTGGCGGGAGCATATAAGGATGCTTTTTTCTCTTGTGGGATAATATGACCTCTACTAGTGGTATATAAATCCACATATATAAATGGTAAAGCGATTACAGCACTAAACAGTGTTATAAATATGGCCCAAAAAATAACATTGGTTTTTTTGTTATGTTTTGCTATGTGATATTCTACAGTGCTTTTTAGAATATCTTCCGGGAAAATGTTCGGATCGTTCATCACGCTATTATTTTTTAAAGGTTAGACATAACTGACCTTTTTGGTTAAAAAATTCAGTATTCATGTGCTTGGGTTTTGATTCAAAACAACGAATAATATGTAGCGTGTACAAGTGAAGTAACCCGAAATTTATAAAAAATGACTGGTTTTTAAAGGTGTAAATTATTGATTTGCAATATTTTAATTCAAAATTGGTTTGAGGGAGACTCTTGAGGAGGCGTATGGTAAAAAAGGTAGCAATCCGTTCTTCCGAAGGGAAAAAAGAAGTAAAACAGCGCTGCTAAAAAAGGAATAAAAACGGTTTTTTGTCGAATTATATTGGAAGTCTGTCCAACTGTTTTTCGATTTTTTGAAAAACTTTTTTAATGGGTTTGGATTCTTTAAAGCGGTATCCGATAAAAAAATCGAATCCAATACGGCTACTGATAAACTCCGTATTCAGTTCGTTGATGTAGTTAAAATTCCGGTAATTCGCTTTGAAGCCGGAAAAGAAGTTACTGTTGTTAAAGCCCAAAGCGAGGTTGGCATCGATGTTAATATTAACACCTTGCGAATTTTTTTCCAATTCCTGACTGCTTTGATTGTTGAGGTAAAAGTTTTTGGAATGATTATAACCGATTCCGGGATGTAATCCGGCTGTGGCAAACCATTTTTTATCCAACACAAGATTGTACATATAACCGGCTTGAACGATCACATCATAGGAATAAATCTTATCGATAAAAAGCTTACTGGAGTTATCAGCATTGGTTTCAAGAGTATTGTAGGCATAATAAATGCTTGGAATAAAAGAACCTGTACTCTGCATTTGCCGTTCGGTTTGCGATTCGTAGGCGCGATAGGAAAAATTCCGATTTACAATAAAGAATGTTTTTCCACCATAGGTGTTCACTTTCATTTGCGGGAACGCTTCGATCAATTCGTCGTTTTCCGGAGAAACAAGATAATAACCCTGTACGTTTTTATAGATAATTTCCTGTCGCAGTCGATCGGAATAAAAAAACTTAAAGCCTAAATCCAGAATCAGGGTATTGCCTTTGATGGCATTGTCGTTATTTCCCGGGAAGAAACTGGGCGAAAAAGAAACCGTTAGCCCTAAAAACCGATAGTCGAACGAAAAACGGAGCTTAAAAATCTCATTCGGAATAAATTTATTTTCCGATTTTTCCTTGACATTGCGGATATACAGATTGTTGATATCGGAATCGATATTCAGTTTGCATATCATTTTATTAGCATAATTGACACGATACAGCGTGTCGTACTTTTGCGTAACTTCTTGAATGGTATCATTTTGTGAAAAAGCAAAAGTCGACAGAAATATACAATATCCGATGAAAACAAGTTTTCTAAAATCCATCGGTTAGAGGGGAATGGTTAGCGTATCGGTCATGAATCGATTTAAGCCCGCAAGTTACAAAAAACTATTTTAGCCAGTCAACAGGCGTTTTTAAAACGGAAAGCAACTGCTCTTCAGGGCTGTCTTTTTCCGGATGATGATCGTAAACCCACTGTACATGTGGTGGTAAGCTCATTAATATACTTTCGATACGCCCATTGGTTTTTAAACCAAACAAGGTTCCTTTGTCGTGAACGAGGTTAAATTCGACATAACGACCACGTCGGATTTCCTGCCAGGTTCTGTTTTCCGGCGTATAATCCAATGTTTTTCGTTTTTCCACAATCGGAAGATAGGCCTCCAAAAAGCTATTTCCAACTTCGGTCACAAAAGCATACCATTGCTCCATGCTCATCGTTTCGGTAGCTTTACAATGATCAAAGAAAAGTCCGCCGATTCCTCTGGCTTCCTCGCGATGTGCATTCCAAAAATAGGCATCACATTGTTTTTTAAACAGATCGTAAAATGCCGGATTGTGTTTGTTACAGGCTGTTTTACAAACCTGATGAAAGTGTCGGGCATCTTCTTCAAACAGATAGTAAGGTGTCAAATCCTGTCCACCGCCAAACCACTGGTTGATAACGTTTCCGTCTTTATCATACATTTCAAAATAACGCCAGTTGGCATGAACAGTTGGTACCATCGGATTTTTTGGGTGAAGGACCAAACTCAGACCACAGGCAAAAAAATCAACATCTCCTACATTAAAGTAGGTTTGCATCGCTGCAGGAAGTGGTCCGTGAACGGCCGAAATATTAACGCCTCCTTTTTCGAATACAGCACCATTTTCGATCACCCGGGTTCTACCGCCTCCGCCTTCGGGACGTTCCCAGATATCCTGGTGAAAAACAGCCTTCCCATCGGCTTTTTCCAAAGCTGCCGTAATGGTGTCCTGTAAATTTTGTATGTATGTATAAAATTGTTCTTTCATCATTATAATTTATAAACCAACATTAAACCACCGCGATACGGAAGAAACTCACCACTTTTATTGTATTTCTCAGCGCCGTCAATTCGCTCGTGTGTTGTTATCGTATAACCTTTGTAAAAACCCTGATGGTTTCCGCCACCTAAAAATAATTCCAGACTAAAATGATCATTTATCGGATAGAGGTAACCAATAGTCGCTCCCATCATTACGCCAATACCTTCCTGATAATAATCCATATGCCAGGAATCCCATTTTTGGATTTTATATTGACTTCCACCAACGTGTGCGCCAACAAAAAAGCCGCTGTTGATGTCTTTCGTATAATAGCGGACTTCTGCAAAAGCCAGTGTGAATTCCATCGGGCTACCTTTAAACGATTTCCAGAAAGAAGCGGTGGCATCGAACTGGAATGTCATTTTCTCACCGATTTTGGTTTCTATACCAAAATTCGGAATGACCGCCAAAGCAGTGGCAATATTCCCTTTAATACGCGTCTGGCCGAAAGTAACCGAAGTTATCAGGCAAACCAATAACAGGTAAAGCTTGTTTTTGTATGTCACGGGGAAAGGGGATTTATAAGGGGATACTCTTTTTTATTTCTGATATTCTTTTACTGCTTCTACAAACGCTTTGGCATGATCAACCGGGATGTTTGGTAAAATACCATGTCCCAGATTAACGATGTATTTGTCTTTTCCGAACGCATCGATCATCTCGTGTACCATTTTTTTGATGGTTGGAATAGGCGATAACAAACGCGAAGGGTCGAAGTTTCCTTGTAAGGTGATGTTTCCACCGGTTAGGTAACGTGCATTTTGTGGCGAACAAGTCCAGTCTACTCCCAAAGCGGAGGCTTTACTTTTGGCCATTTCGTTTAAAGCAAACCAACATCCTTTTCCAAAAACAATTACCTCGGTATGTGGTGCCAGTGCTTCTACAATCTGGTTGATATATTTCCATGAAAATTCCTGGTAGTCAACCGGCGAAAGCATTCCCCCCCAACTGTCAAAAATCTGAACGGCATTCACTCCGGTTTTTACTTTTTCGATCAGATAGGCAATCGTAGTATCGGTGATTTTTTGTAGTAAGGTATGCGCCGCTTCCGGTTGCGAAAAGCAAAAACCTTTGGCCGTATCGAAACTTTTCGAACCTTTTCCTTCCACAGCATAACAAAAAATCGTCCATGGTGAACCGGCAAAACCGATCAATGGCACTTCATTGTTTAGCATTTCTTTGGTCAGTTTGATCGCATCCATCACATAACCTAGCGATTCCTGAATATCCGGATTGTAAACTTTTGCCACATCGGCAGCCGAACGAATCGGATTTGGGATAATTGGTCCTAAATTGTCTTTTAGTTCTACATCAATTCCCATTGCTTGCGGAACGACAAGGATATCCGAAAAAAGGATCGCTGCATCCGGTTTTACAATACGGATCGGCTGAACGGTTATTTCAGCAGCCAATTCGGGAGTTTTACAACGGGTGAAAAAATCATACTTGTCGCGCAATGCCCGGAATTCCGGTAAATAACGACCCGCCTGACGCATCATCCATACCGGTGGTCTTTCCACGGTTTCTCCTTTTAAAGCTCTTAAAAATAAATCGTTCTGTATCATAATCTGTTGTTTTGAACAATCGTCTAACCGATTGCTTATTTTTTTATTTTAAATATATTGACAATGGTGTGGTTTACAATGTCGGTATCTTCCCATTCCATGCTCAATTCGCTGAAAATGTCTTCGCGTTCCTGATCCGACGGACTCACATAGGCGAAAAGGGATTTGATTTTCATGGTGTCAAAAGCCGTTTTAATACAATGTTGTAAAGCTTCTTCGGCATAGCCTTTATCGCGAAATTTCGGAAGGAGTGCATAACGAAGTACCACTTTATGGGGGTCGTTCGCATCGGGTTCCAATCCGCATTGTCCGATAATGGCTTTACTTTTTTTATCAACCAGAATGAGTAAACCTCCGGATTGTTGTTCGTATCGTAAAAATTGTTCTTCAAACCATTTTTTACAAGCTTCTTCGGGTGCTTTTCCGGCATTGTAAAATTCGATGGCTTCGGTATCGTGATGATAGGGTAGCCAGTTTTCGAAATCCGAAGGAGTCAGTTTTCGGAATAGTAAGCGGTTTGTTTCCTGATTTTCTAAAAGATAATTCATGACGGTACGGATTTAAAGTAATTAAGACATTGAATTATCGTGTTTTCAATGGTAGGCTGATTGGCAATAATAGTGTTTTGTGTGCTATTTTCCAACGCTTCCGCAGTTGTTGTTCCGATACAAAAACACATTTCGTCGGTAATGGTGTTTTCTTTTAAATAACTTTCAACACCCGACGGACTAAAAAACAGGATGCCGGCAGCTTTGGTTTTTATCGGATGTGGTGTTAATACGGTCGCATATACGGTTACTTCGTTAAAAAGTATCCCGGCTTGATGCAAAGCTTCCGGTAGCGTATCCCGACGTAAGTTACCATTAAAAAAGGTAAAACTCGTTTGTGGGCAATGCTTTGTAATATAATCGGCCAACTCGGCGGCATATCCGGTACAGGCCAGCACGGTAAAACCGTTTGCTTCGAGTAGGGCTTTGGTTTTTATGCCAACGCAAAAAACGTTTTTATGTTGTAAGGTTGCCAGATCGACGTGTTTCAGGACACTATGAACGGCATTCTGACTGGTGAATAGCAGGGAATCGTGAAGCATTGGCATTGAAAAAGGCAAGTCTTCCGTTTTGATAAAATCCGATTCGATAACCGAAAAACCGGCATTCAGCAGGTATTGCTTCTGGTTGGACAGAAGTTTTTTGGTGCTGATGATGCGAATCGGTTCCTGCATTATTTTTGTAATGTTTTTTTAATAAGCGTCATCAGGACACTTCCACCATTATCCAACACTTCACGAGCGGCTTTTTGACCGAGTTCGCGGTAATCGTCCAGGGAAACGACTTTTTCAATCTCGTGTTTTTCGGTTCCGTCCAGCGAAAATAAAACCCCGTTAAAGGTGATGGTATTTTCGGAAACGGTTGCCAAAGCACCGATAGGAGCGGTACAACCGCCTTCCAGTTCCCGTAAAAACTGTCGTTCGATATGCGTACAGATTTCGGTTTCTTTATGGTTTAATTGGGCTACGGCCCCACGACAAAAAGCGTCATTTTCCATGGCAACAACAACCATTGCCCCTTGAGCGGGTGCAGGAGTCATCCAGTCCAGATCGATATAGGTATCGGGTTTTAGATTGATCCGTTCCAGTCCGGCTGCTGCAAAAACAGCACCGTTCCAGTTGTTGTCGTGTAATTTTTGCATACGGGTGTTTACATTTCCGCGTAAATCGACCACTTCATGCGTTGGATATTTATGAAGCCATTGCGCTTTACGACGAAGGCTTCCGGTGGCAATAATGCCATTGCCGTTTAAAAAATCAAGGTTTCCTTTGTGGACTAAAATATCAACGGTATTCGCACGTTCCAAAACGGCTGCCTGTACAATTCCTGTTGGAAGTGCTGTGGGAACGTCTTTCATCGAATGAACGGCAATGTCTACTTCACCTTTAATCATTGCGATATCGAGCGTTTTGGTAAAAATACCGGTGATGCCCAATTCATACAAAGGTTTATCCAAAATAATGTCGCCTGTAGATTTTACGGCGACAATTTCTGTAGGGTATCCTAAGTCGTTTAGTTTTTTGGCCACGGTGTGCGCCTGCCATAACGCCAGCTCACTATCGCGTGTTCCAATACGTATTGTTTTATTCATTTTTAGCAGTTTCTATCTGGAAAATTTTTTCAATCCATTCGATACTTTCGTCGACCATGGTATTGTTGTCTTTCAGATGATTGGCAAAATGGGTGGTTATCTTCTGGATAATGCGGGTGCTTATAATTTCCGCCTGCTCCTCGTCGAAGTTGTCGAATTTTTTGCGTTGAAAATTCAGTTCACTTTCTTTAATCGTGTTAAGTTTTTCTTTTAACGCATGAATGGTTGGCGCAAACTTTCGGGCTTTGGTCCAGTTAAAGAATTCTTCTTTTATTTCTTCGATAATGGCCTCGGCTGCCGGAATGTGTTTTTTGCGGTTTTCCAATGTCTCATCGGTCATTTGCGAAAGATGATCCATATGAACCAATGTTACATCCGACAATTCTTTTACATTGTCATCAACATTTTTAGGCACGGATAAATCCAGAATCAACAACGGTTTTTTCAGATTCAGGATGGCTTTGTCGATCGTTGGATTTTGTGCTCCGGTAGCAACAACAAGCACATCGGCTTTTTGAATTTCCAATTGCAGGTCGGCATAATCTTTTACGATCAGGTTGAATTTCCCGGCAATTTTCTCCGCTTTGTCTTTGGTTCTGTTGATCAGTGTAATATGATCATTTTTGGTGTGCTTAACCAGGTTTTCGCAGGTATTCCGCCCGATTTTTCCGGTTCCAAACAATAAAATGTTTTTCGAACTGATATCCGGAACGTTATTCATAATATATTGTACCGCGGCAAACGAAACGGAAGTGGCACCGGAACTGATCTCGGTTTCATTTTTGATGCGTTTGCTGGACTGGATCACAGCGTTGATCAAACGTTCAAGAAAATTGTTGACTAACGTATGATTTTTGGATTCGATAAAAGCATTTTTCAGCTGACTTATAATTTCGAAATCACCTAAAATCTGACTATCCAATCCGGTTCCCACACGAAACATATGATTAATGGCCTCGTTGTTTTTATAGACATAGGCTACTTTCTGAAAATCTTCGATAGTACCCTGACTGTTTTCGCAAAGTAATTTTATTAACTGAAAAGGATGTTGTGCATAACCGTAAATTTCGGTTCGGTTACAGGTAGAGGTAACGATCATGGCATCAAGGCCATCGTTTTTTGCTTGAATCAGTAAGTTATCTTTCGCCAGGCTGTCAAGGCTGAATTTTCCTCTCATCTCGGCATCCGCTTTCTTGTAACTCAATCCAACGGCATAAAAAGTTGGATGCTTCGATATCGTATTGTTCTCCATTTTTTCCACTTTAATCTAAAGTTAAACAAAAGTATTACTATCTGATTTATAAAAATAACGCTCAAAGGTCTTTTTGTATCGCTTCAAGATATTTTAAACTAAAATAGGATTGTCTGCTCAAAATCTTTTAAATTTGTAGAGAAATCAATGCCTTACGTAATTTTTATTTGGAATTATTCTAAATAAAGAAAATCCGTGGGTTTTTATTTATATACGAAAAAATACCGCTATGGGTTCTCAGGAAGACATAAAAATTGAAGAAGACTTTTTTTTAATTCGTTTTCAGAATGATACGAATGATGTTGTAAAGTTTGAACGTCCGGTGAACATGGGGTTGATCCAGTTTCATTTCGGACTAAAGGGAAAAGCGAAGTTTCTTTTTAATCAGGGGAGTTATGCGCTCGATCTGGTTGAGGAAAAATCACTGTTGCTTTACAACCCGCAAAAAGAACTGCCGTTGAACTTAACAATCGAACCGCATTCGTGGGTGGTATCGGTATTGATTTCGATTCAGAAATTCCACGCGTTATTTTCGTCCGAAGCCGAATATATTCCGTTTCTTAGCGATGAAAACCGGGATAAAAAATATTATAAAGAGGAAAATATCAGTCCGTCGATGGCGATTGTGTTGAATCAGATTTTTAATTATAACCTGAATCCGTCCATTAAAAAGCTATATTATAAAGGGAAAGGATACGAATTGCTGAGTTTGTTTTTTAACCGAAGCGAAGATCCCGATGCCGAACAATGTCCGTTTCTGATTGACGAAGAGAATGTATTAAAGATCCGGAAAGCCAAAGATATTGTGCTGGCTAATATGGCCGAACCACCGGGTTTACAGGAACTGGCCGATCAGGTGGGACTCAATCTGAAAAAGCTTAAAATGGGATTTAAACAGATTTATGGCGATTCGGTATACAGTTTTCTATTTGACTATAAAATGGAATATGCACGAAAATTGCTGGATAGCGGTTCGTATAACGTAAACGAAGTCGGATTGAAAATAGGATATAGTACGGCGAGTCATTTTATTTCGGCTTTTAAAAAGAAATTCGGAACGACGCCCAAAAAATACCTGATGTCGATCAATATCAGTTCCTAATATATAAAGTAGTTATAGGAGTATTAAAAAAAGAGATTAATATAAACCATGAAATAGTTCGCAAGCCGATAATTTTGCGAAAAAAAAGATTTATGAAAGGAGTATTGTTAGTAAACCTGGGTTCGCCGGAAAGTCCGGAACCGAAAGATGTAAAGCCGTATCTGGATGAATTCTTAATGGATAAATATGTAATCGATGTACCTTTTTTACTGCGCGCCTTATTGGTAAGAGGGATTATCCTGCGAAAGCGCCCGGAGCGTTCGTCGGAAGCCTATAAAAAAATATGGTGGGAAGAAGGTTCGCCTTTAATTGTACTTTCCAAGCGTACGCATAAAAAAGTACAGGAAAGAGTTGAGCTTCCGGTAGCATTGGCGATGCGTTATGGAAACCCTTCCATTTTGAGCGGTTTACAGGAATTGGCCGATAAAGGCGTAACAGAAGTGCTGTTGTTTCCGCTATATCCGCAACATGCGATGGCATCGACAACGACCATTCTTGTATTGGCCGAAGAATTGCGCCAAAAGCATTTCCCGCAAATGAAGTTTACCATCGTACCGGCTTTTTACAATAAAAAGGATTATATCCAGAATCTGGCGGATTCGATTAAAAAGCACCTGGAAGGTTTTGAATACGATCAGTTGTTGTTTTCATACCACGGCATTCCGGAGCGTCATATCCGCAAAACCGATGTGACCAAATCGCATTGTAAAATTGACGGAAGCTGTTGTAATACACCATCACCGGCACACGAATTCTGTTACCGTCACCAGTGTTTTGAAACGACACGACAGGTTGTGGAATTATTAAATATCCCCAAAGAAAAATACAGTCAGACGTTTCAGTCGCGTTTGTCAGGAGACAAATGGCTGGAGCCGTATACCGACATTGAGATCAACAAAATGCCGGAAAAGGGCATTAAAAATCTGGCCGTTGTAACGCCGGCTTTCGTAGCCGATTGTTTGGAGACGCTGGAAGAAATTGCGATGGAAGCCAACCATCAGTTTAAAGAACACGGCGGCGAAAACTTTTTGGCAATACCGTGTTTAAATGACGATGATAATTGGGTTGACACAATGAGCAACTGGATTAAAGACTGGTCTAAAAATTAACGCCATTTAGATGGAAGAATATTATAATTATATAAAGTCCCTGCATCTCATCTTTGTAATCACATGGTTTGCAGGGCTTTTTTATATCGTTCGGTTATTTGTTTATCACGCTGAGGCAAAAGATAAACCGTCGCCGGAAAAAGAGATACTGATCAAACAGTATCAATTGATGTCCTATCGTTTGTGGTATATTATTACCTGGCCTTCGGCCATATTGGCAAGTATTTTTGCCTTTTGGATGTTGTTTTTTACAACGCTGGGTAATGCCTGGTTACAAATGCCGTGGATGCATGTAAAGTTGGGATTTGTGTTTCTATTGTACCTGTATCATTTAAAATGCCATCAGATTTTCCTGCAATTACAACGAAATGAAATTCGTCATACGTCGGCTTTTTTTAGAATATGGAACGAAGGCGCGACGCTTATCCTGTTTGCGGTAGTGTTTTTGGTAATTTTAAAAGACGCGCTAAATTGGATTTATGGCGTAATCGGAATTTTTGTATTTTCGATCCTGCTCATGTTAGGGTATAAGCTGTACAAACGAATTCGGGAAAGAAACCAGTCATAAATGTTCAAAGATTTCAAAATAACGCAATTATCATTACAAGTCCGGATTTTTTTCTCGATGATTTGTCTTACGCTGATTGCGTCGGTTTTGATCGCTACCGTCTCGATTTATCAGTTCCGAAAAGAAGCCCGGATTTACCATCAGGACCGATTGGAACGGAAAGAAGATGCGATTACGCAGCACATCAATTATATCCTTTCTACGACAACCTATCCGCTAACAACGGAAAACCTGCCGTTAATTTTTAAAGACAAAATCCAGGAATTGGCCAATATCCATGCGCTGGAAATCAATATCCACGATCTGAAAGGAAACCTGCTGATTTCGTCCAAAGGAAACTTTTCGATCGATAGTCTGGCGCGTCCCATATCGCCAATCATTTTAAAAATCATACAATCGTCAACAAGCAAACGTTTTGTCGACTTGCGACAGATAGACGGGCAACGGTACCGTTCGTCCTATAGTTATCTGAAAGATACCAAATTCAAGCCGTTGGGTATTCTGAATTTACCGTATCCGGAGGAAACCAGTTTTTACGAAAATGAGGTGAAAAACTTCCTGATCCGTTTTGGGCAGGTTTACTTTTTTATGTTGCTCACCTCCATTATGCTGGCGTATTTCCTGTCGAGCTATATCACCAAATCCTTACAGGCGATTAGTGAACGAATTTTTGACACCCGTTTTAATAAGAAAAACGAAAAAATACCAATAGAAGCCTCCAGTAGTAAAGAGATTATTTCCCTGATCACGGCCTACAACGGAATGGTGGATAAACTGGAAGAAAGTGCCGAAAAACTGGCGCAAAGCGAACGGGAACAAGCCTGGCGTGAAATGGCCAAACAGGTGGCGCATGAAATTAAAAACCCACTAACACCGATGCGGCTTACGGTTCAGAGTTTTCAACGTAAATTTGATCCGAACGACCCCAATGTGAATCAGAAAGTGGATGATTATTCGAAAACATTAATCCAGCAAATCGATACGATGAGTTCGGTAGCGTCGGCTTTTTCCAACTTTGCATCGATGCCGGCACAGCAAAATGAAACGCTCGATGTGGTAAAAGTTGTCCGACTGGCACTGGAGATTTTCAATGAATATTATATTTATTTTGAAGCGGAACAGGAAGAAATTATTACAAAAATCGACCGGACACAGTTAATACGTATTATTACGAATCTGGTTAAGAATGCGATACAGGCGATTCCGGAAACCGAACCGGAGCCAAAAGTTGAAGTAAAGGTTTACAAAGAGAACGACAATGCTAAAATTATTGTTAAAGACAATGGGGTAGGCATAAGTATGGCGCATAAAAATCGTATTTTCGAACCAAAATTCACAACCAAAACCAGTGGTATGGGATTGGGATTGGGGATTATTAAGAATATTGTGGAGAATTATCACGGGACCATTACTTTCCAGAGTGAAGATGGAAAAGGAACCGTGTTTTTGGTAACATTACCAATCATAAACACCTAAACATCAGATTATGAATTACGAGAACATTTTAATTGAAAGAGAAAACGGTATCGCGCTAATCACGATCAACCGTCCTACGAAGTTAAACGCCCTTAATAAGGCGACAATAGAAGAATTACACAAAGCTTTTAAATCCGAAAATGAGGATCGATCGATAAAAGTAATCATCATCACCGGTAGTGGTGACAAAGCATTTGTTGCCGGAGCGGATATTTCGGAATTTGCTAATTTTTCAATTAAAGAAGGTGGAAGACTGGCCGCACAAGGACAGGAAATGCTTTTCGATTTTGTTCAGAATCTGGAAACCCCGGTTATTGCTGCAGTAAACGGATTTGCTTTAGGCGGTGGATTGGAACTGGCAATGTCGGCTCATTTCCGTATTGCTTCCGACAATGCCAAAATGGGACTTCCGGAAGTATCTTTGGGTGTAATCCCGGGCTATGGTGGAACACAACGTTTGCCACAATTAATTGGAAAAGGACGTGCTATGGAAATGATCATGACAGCAGGTATGATCGATGCGCCAACAGCATTAAGCTACGGATTGGTGAACCATGTGGTACCACAAGCGGAATTACTGGATCTGGCTAAAAATATAGCAACCAAAATCACTAAAAATTCCAGTGTAGCGATCGGAAAAGCGATCCAATCGGTAAATGCAGGATTTGAAGAAGGTGTAAATGGATACCATACGGAGATCCGGGCTTTCGGAGAATGTTTCGGAACCGAAGATTTTAAAGAAGGAACGACAGCTTTCTTAGAAAAAAGAAAAGCCGAATTTCCGGGAAAATAGATTAAGAGAATAAAGAGAAAGCCCTTGCCAACTAGTTGGCAAGGGCTTTTCACATATAAAGATTAACGTGGATTAGGAGATTTCGAATATAGTCGGGCTTTAAGCTCTTTAAATTTAGCTTTTGATCTTAGATTGGTATTATATTCGCACCATGATAATGCAGCATCTCTTTTAAGGTCGGGATAACGATCCCATCTTTTACAATATTCAGGAGCAAAATTTCTCCAGGGACTTTCCAGCCATGCTCTGTGGCCCAATGGGAATCCGGCATAGGGATAACCCGCAGCGCCATCAACAATGTGAAGGCCGGAAAATTGATTTTCTCTGTAATTTGGATTTGGAGTCATTGGTCCGGAAATAGATCCGTTTACAACGGTATACCATCCTATAATCTGACTTATAGGGATGCCGCCCATGACAGAAAATTGATTTTCTCTGTTTCTGAATTGTCCAAGGATATTAGAAGTATAAAAAATATTAGGAGCCTGAGCAATTACATAAATATAAGAAGTCTGCTGACGACTAAATAACCGGTTTCCCTCCATATAAGCCCTTTCAAGAGAGTTATTAATGCTTACGTAACCATAAGAATCCCTCGTCTCAGATCTGGAATGTTGGTATAAACTCATTTGGTCTACATTTTCTCCCCAGGTCAGATAGGTCTGATCGTTATAGTTATCTCCGATAATTCCTCTAGATTCCTCTATGTCCTCTGGATTTCTGCTTTCTGCGCGGAAAAACTGGTTTGTGAATCCGGGAAGGTTAGTAAATATTGTATAAGGATGCGGATTTCCGGAAGGAATAACGTTTCGGTTATAGTTTGGATTTTCCCGTACTTCCATCTGGCGATAGCTACCACCTTGAAAATGATACCGAACAGCTCTTCTAATGTTACTGCTGGGAATGTTGCCTAAAAAGGCCCATTCCTGTTGTGTCCGGAATAAAGTAATCAACTGATTAACACTGGCTCTTATACTGCTATTTATAGTATTGTCTGCAAAATGTTGAAATGAGGGTATAACACCATAGGCATTTGAGGTAGGAGTAATAACATATAACCAGAACTCCTCATTGGGCATAGGTTGAGAAGGATTTGTAGCCCAATTTAAAGAAGAAGAAGTGGATACCCATCCACTTGGAGCTACACCCTGCTGGTATAACGATATTCCGGACACGTGGGCAATCAGATCATTGTTTTGTCCTCTTGGGCTAAAGCCATTTGCAAAGATATCGGAAGGATCTCTGGTGTCTCTCCGGTAAACAGTATTAGGAGGATTTATAACATCTCTTTCAGGTCTGTTGAGATTGGTCTGTTTTTGGTCTCTTTTTGTAAGAATAAAATCGGTGTATGCACTGGCTGTGAGACGAGGTCCCGTAGTAAGGGTTATATATAATTTGCTGTCTTCCGGATATAATGTTCCGGATATATCCCTGATTACAGCATTTTTAACATATCGGGCATAAAACATATCGCCGTCATACTCTATAGAATTTATTTTTCCAGATAATATATTTGCATAAATCTGAACTTTTGGATTGTGAAAAGTTAAAGGCTTTTCATAATGATAACCGTAATCCAGAAAATCTTGCCTTCTATCCCGTCTTCCAGGTTCCAATTTATGCGAAATAGTAGGAGGTATATCAACATCCTTGGCAGAAACCATGGTAATGGTGCTTTTAAATGCTAAATGATAAGAGACGTTGTCAACAGTAAAAACAGCAAGGTTTCCCATTGAATCGGTTCCTTCCCAAATTCCCAATAAATCATCAATTGAGATATTGTCATCGCGATTTTTATTCGTAGGTGTATTGGATAAGAATTTTTCATCCATCTCAAAATCCGAACAAGAACTTAAAATTGCAATAATAAATAAAAGATAGAAATGTTTCATAAGACGAAAATTTATAGATTATACGATCTACAAATTCTGAAAAAATGAGAAAAAAATCATTTTTCGGGAGTAAAAGTCCTAGTTCGATCTTAAAAGTTCTTTGTTGGGTTTTTAGGGGTTTACTTTTTGCGAACGTATTCTTTTATCGGTATGTTTTTGATGATCACATCAGATAATACCGCTTTTCCGTCTTTTACAGAGACAAGAGCATACGTAGGATAGGAAGCAGTATCGCGTACCTGCTCCCGGTAAGCTACTTCGGCATCGTAAGCTTTGCTTTCTTCCATATAATAGGTGTTAAAGGGAAACGAAAAGTGAACATTTCCATCGAAAGCATAATTTACTTTAGCCACAACAAAATCATCGGTACTATTTTTATCCTTGGCTTTAACGGCTTTTTTAATAGCGGCAAATCCATCCGTATCTTTAGTGAGATAAATATAAACAGGATCGCCACTTTCCCAGGTCGAATCTTTAGATGGAAAGGATTCCAATGTATATTGTAGGGCGATATATTTTCCAACAAACGGATTGTTTGGATCTACCGGAGCGGTTTTAAATTTATAGGCCGTACCTTTTTCGATGGTTTGCTGGTTATCCCAGATCATGGAAGCCGGAACAGCAAGTTGTATCAGGGCAACGATTCCAAAAAGGAGTAAAAGCTGTTTTGTTTTCATGACCTGTTATTTTTTGTTTTCTGTAATAAAATATAATTCGCGTAGAAAAATCCGACACCGACAGCAATAAATAGTAAACCCCGGATGACAAAAGAAATATTGGTATCAAAAAAGCGACAGATGATCAGTACGGCAATTATCACCAAACCATAATTGAGTATGGTGAAATCGGATTGTTGCGAACCATTTTTGATCAGTAAAGCACCCATTAATAAAACCACAATGTTGGTTAAAATCATTCCGATAAGGTTATTGGTCATTCCCAATAGAAAGATCAGGTTAAAAACCAGGAATAACACTTGAAAACCATTGAACTGTCGGATATCTTTTTTCTTTTTTTGAAAATAACGGATCATCAGAATAAGAGCGGTAATCTGTAATGATAACAGTAGCACCAGATCGCTGGTATTGGAATGATTGGTTCGGTAAAATTCCAGCCAAAACCATTTTGAACTCAGAATCAGGGATAAAATACTGGTTCCTAGGACACCTAAAATAAGGTAGCCATTTTTGATAAAACGCTGTTCTTCAAAAAAAGAAAGCTTACCGATATTGAAAAATAATCCGAACAAGGAAATGTAAATCAGAAAGCCCAAACGCGAGGTTCCGCTAAAAAAGGCGCCCAGCATAATGGTAATGCTAAACGGAAGCAACCAATGAAAAACCGATGTGATATTTCCCTTGAGATGTTGTTTGCAAAGCCGGTAATAATGCGGTAAAAACAATACGATAAGCAATAGGTATAACCAAGGGTAATCGGATTTGCCATAGCCGGCTTCCACGCCATAATAAGTGGCGAAAATCAGATGCAATAACGCCAGACTATTCGAATTTAAAATATAAAGAACCGGGACAGACAGCAATATCCAGGTAAGCAGGAAACTTCCCAGATTTCCCGGAATATTATAAATCTGACTGATCAGGGCAATTGTGGCGCCAATGGCAAAAAATAAAAAGGTTCCGGTGACTTCTTTCCAGACGGTACTTTTTTGTTTTACGATGGTATAACCGGTAAAAAACTGACAAATCACAAGCGGAAGAAAGGCCAGCGTAACTTTAGCGGTTTTAGGGAAATCGTCCCAGTTATGTGCAAAAATCAGAATGATTCCCAAGCCGATCAGAATCGCACCCAATACACCAAAAATGGTTAACAGACTGTTCGATTTTGTATCCGGACTATTACGGTAGTAGTGCTCGATAGCCTTTGCCGTTTCCGGACTGATGATTTGGGCATCAACTAATTTGGGTAATTCTTTGACAATTTTCGAACTCATAACGGGATGATTTACCACTAAAATACGTTTTTTAATCTAAAAAAAGCGCAAAAGAAAAACAGTTTAGTTATTACTATTGGCCTGTTTTATGTCACGGGTATTTTTCTGAACCGTGATAGCGGCAAATAAACTTAATACGAATGCCATACCATAAAAGCCTTTTTCACTTAATTCCAGACTGGCATTCCATAAACCGATAACCAATAAAGTGATGGATGCAATAGTCGAAAACCAACTAATTCCATAATAGATTTCCGTAACCGGAATGCCTTCCATTTTATCCCGTACGCTTTTCTGAACCGAAATCACGGAAAATAAACCAAATAACAGTAAAGTAAAATAATACCCTTTTTCATTTAATTGCATCGTTGCATTGGACAAGCCGATACAAAAAGCGGTAACACCAATTAGGAGTACGCCCCATGAAGCGCCTACAAAAGCGTTACTGGGTTTTTGCATCCCGGTTTTCGGGTTGTTCCGATTTTTAGAAACGGGTTCGTCAGGGGTTGTTGTTTTAAAATCTTCCATAATTTATTTTGTTTTTTGTTGGGTCAAAATTCCTATAAAAAATAATGCTTTAAAAATCAATTTTTAATAAAAAATGACGATATAAAAATGATTTTAATATCTTTATTTAGATAAATAAACAATCGATATGAATTCTGTTTCCGGAATTATAAATATACTTTCAAGTACTGAAAAAGAAGAATTTATACTCTTTCTTAAAAAGCAAAATAAAAGACATGATACGCATAATATTCAGCTTTTTACGCTTTTAAAAACTGATGATATCATAGAAAAAAACATTGATTATAAAAACAAGCCGGCATTGTATGCGCTTCGCAAGCGTTTGTATGATAACCTTATCGCATTTATAGCAAACAAACGTTTTGAAAATGATACTTCGGATGAAAAGATGATTTTAAAATTGCTTATTGCAAGCAAAGCTTTTTTCGAACATAAACAGTACAAACCGGCATTTAAGACGTTGCGAAAAGCAGAAGAAAAAGCGGTAAAAGGAGAACATTTTAATCTGCTGAATGAAATCTATCATATTGGCATCGAATACGCACATCTGGACAATAAAATTGTTTTTTCGGAACTGGTTGAAAAATACCAGCGAAATCAGAAGAAGTTTTTGCAGGAGGAACAACTCAACCTGGGTTATGCATTATTACGGCAGGAATTGTCAAAAATCAAACGCGGCACAGTGGCTTTCGATTTTCAGAAAACAATCCAGTCAACCATCGAACAATTTAATATCTCGCTAAAAGAAATTCTAACGTTTAAATCGCTGTATCAAATCCTTTTTATTGCCAATGAATATGCTGCGCTTCTTAACGATTATTATCAAATCGAACGCTTTGTAAGCAAAAGTTACCTTTTTATTGAGTCCAAACAGGAGCAGGCAGACCGGCATTTGTTTTATCATATTCAGATACTGTATTTTATTGCCAACATGCTTTTTAGGAATAAAAAATTTGCCGAAGCAGCGACATATCTGGATAAGATGGAAATGACAATGCAAAAACAGGACAAGGTCTATTTTGAACGATTTTACTGCCGACTCCAATTATTGCGATGTCTTACGGATAATTATTCCGGAAATGCAGTAGCTGCAATTGCACGGGCAGAAAGTGTTTTGAAAACACATAAAGGAGTGGATATTTCTGAAATACTGGATTTGCAGTTAAGTCTGGCGGTGTTCAACTTTCAACAGCTTAATCTGAATCGGGTACAGCAAATCTTTAAAAACTTTAACCATACCGACACCTGGTATGAAAGCAAGCAGGGTATGGAATGGACGATCAAAAAGAACCTGATCGAAATTTTATTACATGTTGAATTAAAAAATCTGGATTATGTACAGTCCCGGTTAAATAGTTTTAAAAGGCGGTATAAGAAATACCTGTTGGAAATTAAAGAAGAACGCGTCCATGTATTTCTTTTGTTGGTAGAAAAATACCTGGACGCGCCCGAAAGCTTTGCGTCTTTGACATTTAAAAACCAGGTTAAAAATGCTTTTCAATGGAAATCATACCGTAAGGAAGATATCTTTGTAATGAGTTTTTACGCCTGGTTAAAAGCAAAGATTGAAAAAACGGATATTTATACGGTCACGCTACAATTGGTTCGCGAAAGTTGATTATTTCTCTCCGTCCCATTCGGCATAAAACTGCGCCAGAAAACCTTCCATATAATGATGGCGTTCCAGGGCAATTTTTTTACCGGTTTCGGTATTCATACGATCTTTTAATAACAATAATTTTTCGTAAAAATGATTGATCGTCGGCGCTTCCGTTTTTTTGTATTCCTCTTTCGACATATTGAGGTTTACCGGAATATTCGGATTGTGTAAGGTTCTGTTTTTAAAACCACCGTAATTAAACGCACGGGCAATTCCGATGGCACCAATAGCATCCAGTCGGTCGGCGTCCTGAACTATATCGAGTTCTTTCGAATGGAACTTGCGATCGAAATTTCCGCCTTTAAACGAGATGTTTTCAATAATGTTGATCACATGCTGTATCGTTTCTTCCGGTGTGTTTTCACTTTCCAGAAAAGCACGTGCCATTTTTGGGCCAACGGTTTCGTCGCCATTGTGAAACTTACTGTCGGCCACATCATGAAGGAGTGCACCGAGTTTTACCACGGTAAGATCGCAGTTTTCACCCTGAGCGATTAATAAGGCGTTTTTGTAAACCCGTTCGATATGGAACCAATCGTGTCCACCTTCGGCATTTTCAAGTTGTTTTTTTACAAAAAGGATAGTGTTGTCAATTAAACTCATCATCGGTATAATTTAAAAATCCTTCCGGTTGCGAAAGGATTTTTGATAGGTTATATTATTTTATAATAGCCGGTTGTACCCATTTAAAAATATGAGGTTCCTGAGACACGACCATCCTTTCGGCGATACGTGTCATTCGAGCCGGTAATTTCATTAAATAGTCACGGGCTTTTTCGGCTTCATCGTTCAACCCGGAAATTTTATCGATTTCCCATTTGTCGATTAATTTTTGCAAAATATCCACATAATCCATAGCAGTATATACACCGATACGTTGTGCAGATTCTGAAAACTGTTCGAAAGCACTACCGATTCGTTCACCCGATTCGCGGATCAGATGTGCCGGCATCGTGATTTTTTGCTTCATCATATAGTGGAAAGCCATCATCATTTCGCTTGGGTCCACTTTAAAAATACGGTTTACAAACTCACTGTAAGCATGGTGGTGACGCATTTCGTCTCCGGCAATCATTTTACAGATTTTAGAAAGTTTATGATCACCAAACTTTTTAGCAATTTGTGCCACACGGTTGTGCGATACATAAGTTGCTAATTCCTGAAAGCTTGTAAACACAAAGTTTTTATACGGATCACGGTCGGTTCCCGGATCAAAACCATCGGTAATTAAATGTTGTGTGGTGATTTCCACTTCACGCATATTAACACGTCCGGAAAGGTATAAATACTTGTTTAGTAAGTCGCCGTGTCGGTTTTCTTCACCTGTCCATTGACGGATCCATTTGGACCATCCGTTGTCCGGGTGTTGTGACACACCTTCCACATCCATCAACCAGGATTCGTAAGTGGGAAGTGCTTCTTCGGTAATGGTATCGCCAACCAGAACTACCCAAAAATCATAAGGTAATTCTTTTGCGATTTCGCGTAATTCGGTTACTTCATCAAGAAAGGATTCTTTTTCGGAATTGGGCAATAGATCTGTTGGCTGCCATATTTTTTCTATTGGCAACAGATATTGCTCGACAAAACTGTCGATGTTCTTTTCCAGAAATTGCATCACTTCCAGACGTACATTTTTTATTGACATAATCTTAGTGTTTTATTCCCTGAACCACTGCATTTTCGGTCTTTTCCATGATTTCCGCGAAGGAATAGTCTTTTACTGCAAAGGGTTCGTGAATAGTGAAATTTAAAGGGTTGCCCAATCCAACCGGGAAAAGTCCAAAACGGGCCATTTTCCAGGAGTTATTGATCGATATCGGAACGATATAGGCCGATGGGGCATATTTGCATAAAATTTTCAAACCGTTTTCGGAGAATTTTTTCGGAGCGCCGGTTTTGCTTCGGGTTCCTTCCGGGAAAATTACTGCCGAACGGTGATGTTGTTCAATATATTCTGCCAGACCTTTAATAGTTGGCAAGGCTTGCTTCGGATCTTTTCTATCTATAAGAACGGAGCCACCGTGTCTTAAATTGTATGAAACGCTTGGAATTCCGCGGCCTAATTCTTTTTTACTCACAAATTTAGGATGGGAACGGCGCAGGTACCAGATAATCCCGATAATATCGTACATGCTCTGGTGATTGGCTACAAAAATCACCGGAACATTTTTCGGAATGCGTTCGCGGTGTTCAAAGGTATAAGTGGTTCCAAGGAGATTGGTACACTTGGTTAACAGAAAATTCAGGTAATCCACACTTTTCTTATGCGCCTGATAGCCAAAAACATTCAGGCAGATCCATTGGATCGGATGAAAAATCACCAGACATAACCCGAAACACAGATAGTAAATAACGGATAACGGATAAGAAACTATTTTTTGCATCATTGGTGGCTATTTCGCGCAAAGATAAATAATCAATAAATAAAAAAACCACGCTTTAACGTGGTTTCTATTATTTTATATAACAAAATTAACAGTATTCGTTATAAGCGTCTTTTAGATTTTCGGCAATCATCTCTGCAGGGCGACCTTCGATATGGTGACGCTCCAACATATGAACCAATTCTCCGTTTTTAAACAAAGCCATACTTGGCGATGAAGGAGGGAATGGGAACATGTGCTGACGTGCTGCATCAACCGCATCTTTATCCACACCTGCAAAAACAGTGATCAACTGATCTGGTTTCTTACCGTTATCAAGGCTCATTCGAGCTCCCGGACGTGCATTTCGAGCCGCACAACCGCAAACCGAATTGACCACTACCAAGGTAGTTCCTTCTTTCGAAAGGGCGTTTTCTACATCTTGGGCACTATATAATTCCTGAAAACCAACGTCTGATAATTCAGCACGCATTGGTTTTACCATTTCTTCTGGATACATAACAATTCTTTTTATGATGTTTAGTGTACAAAGTTACAAAGTTTTACCGTATTTCAGAATCATCCGATTCATAAAGATTTGTTATTGTATTCCGGGCCATTTGGACTGAAAAAATAAAGGTCCACAAGGGACCTTTATCGTAACCTATGTAATTAAAAGCGGTACGTAAGCATACCGGAAATGTTTCTCGGATCGGTTTGATTGATAAACGATGTTCGATAGGCATTATAACCAATCTCGTTAAAGATATTGTTGATAAACAAACGAACACCCCAATGCTGGTCGAATTTATAAGCGGCCTGTACGTTTACATTCATATAAGCATCGATGTCGAACGGTTTTTGACCGGGAACAATCCCCTCATGGGTAACCGCTCCGGCCGACCAGTCGTTCATCGGTCTTTTTCCGGTATAGTAGGCTCCGGCACCCAGTGAAAGCCCTTTTAAATTTCCGGTAAACGTATAGTTAGCCCAGGCATTAAAAGTATGCTTTGGTGTATTTAATGGCGATGAATTATAAACATAAGCCGTATGTTCTTTGTATTGGGCATCAATATAGGAGTAACCGGTGATCACTTCAAGATTTTCCAGAATTCTTCCGGATAATTCCACTTCGATACCTTTACGCTCGTCATTACCTCCTTTTTGATAATAGCCGGTGGCTACCCAGTTTTCATCGTAAACCGGAAGGTTCATGTCTTTGTTGTTGATCTTAAATAAGGTCAGATTAAAACGAAGTCGGTCGTTAATCCAGGTCGTTTTAAAACCGGCTTCAAACTGATCCCATCTTTCGTTACCCAGTTCTTCGCCATCCTTACTTAATAAAGTGGCACTTCTTGGGTTGGAACTATTGGTATAAGAGCCAAAAAGGTTAATGTTTCGCGTAGGGGAAATGATAAGACCTGCCAATGGATTCCAGGCATCATTGCGTTGTGTTCCCACGGCACTTGATTTGGTGATTTCGACACTGCTATAGCGCAATCCGACAAATGTTTTTAACCATTTGTTCCACGTCATCATATCCTGAACCAATAAGCCCATTGCTCTTGTTTTGGAATCTTCGGAGCTGCCAAAAGGCAATACACTGTTTGGAGTCGGGTAATTATTCGGAATCGATCCGAAAACATTAATGGTATCAATCACAACCGATTTGGAATTGGTTGTCGAAACGCTACTGCTGGAATAATCCATACCGGCCTGGAACGTATGTTTTAGAAAACCGGTTTGTACGTCCTGCCCGACTAAATCCAGTTGCAATACATCGTTTACGTCTTTTCGTGTACTGTTGCTGATGGAACGTTTGCGCTCATTAAAGCTTGATGCCAGTTGTGACAGGCTTGCCCCGGTATCGTCAAGTGCCAGATCCGATTTAAAGTAAGCCGCACGTAATGAAAAAGTATCATTTAATTTTCGGTCAACGCGAATCGTATAGGTGGCATTTTTAGTCGAAACACGATCGGATTTGAATCCCAGGAATTTATCGTGCGGTAAATCATAAATAGCATTTACATCGTTTCCGGCCAGATTAACGGTTCCTAAATCGGGAGTCCGACTATCATCCAGATAATCCATTTCTACGGTAATCGTGGTTTTATCGTTAGCTTTCCATTGTAATGACGGGTTAAAATACAGTCGTTCGTTGGAAATCATACTTCTATAGCTATCGCCTCTTTCGTAAGCACCGTTCACACGGAATGCGATTTTTTCGTTATCATCGATAGGACCGTATACATCAAAGGTAGGGCGGAACAAACCCCAGCTTCCCCCGCGAAGAGAAACCTCTCCGCCTGAGTGGAATTTTGGTGTCTTCGTAACGATATTGATCACACCACCCGGACTTCCCAAATCGGTTGCAACACCTTGTGTAATGGCTGCGGTTCCTTTTAATACCTGGATATTATCGATACCACTGGCATCGGTTAAAATGCCAACACCACGGAAATCGGAGTTCACCCGAACACCGTTTTTCAGAATCGGAATTCCACGGAAACCACGGGATGACATACTTTCTCTTTTATTACCATACGTCGCAAAAGTGTATACACCCGGTACGTTTTTGGTTGCATCGGAAATCGTTAGGTTTCCTTGTTGTTCGATTAGTTTGGAGGAGATGATCGAAATACTCTGGATTTGTTCGCTGGGTTTTAACGGTAATCGCGTTAAAGCCTGAAGTTTTTCCGGTTGTTTGTTTCGCTTTCCAAAGACTTCCACTTCGTCCAGCATTTGTTCGTTCACTTTTAACTTGAAGTTTACCGTAGTACTTGGTTTATCGATGGTAACGATGATGACTTCCGTTTTATAAGACAGACTGGTAATTTTAAGGGTGTATTTACCGTAGGTCAGATTGGTGAATTCATAATTACCGGAAGTATCGGTAATGGTTGATTGGTTGCTTTCTGCGATAATAACGTTGGCGTGTGCTACCAGATTGTTATTCTCGTCGGTTACAGTTCCTTTTAATGTGCCGTTTTGTGCTAATGTGGTCAGGCTGAAAAAAAAACTAAGGAGTAGAATAGATAAAAATTTCATGTTGTATTATTTAGACTTAATAAAAGTTGTGCAAAATTAAGTCTTTTGTAAAACATAAAAAAAGATAGCGGTGTATATTTTTAATGATTTAATTTGTTGTTTTTCAGTGTTTTGAGTGTTGTTTTGAAATTTGTTTTTCTGATCTTAGATTGTTGAAAAATGTTTTTTTTAACAGGTGTTTTCAGAATAATATAGTGATTGATTGGTCATTTGGAGATATTAGGAAAAGAAAGGAGTAGTTGTTGTAAAATGTTTTGTTTTTAACATTTAAAAAAATAAAACAAAAATATTGTACATTTTGTGAAAAAATGAGAGGAATTAAAAACAAGCTATTGCTTTCGAAGCGTCTCATTTAGAACCGTTTTTAATTCGTTGCTGTTTAAAAAGAGGCTTACCTGAAAGAGTATTTCATAGTTGCGATTTAAAATACAGGAAACCGGAAAAGAAAGTTGCTGATCATCGATGCGTCCGAGTTCATAAGCCAGGTCATGATATCCGGAAGCCCGAAAAGGGAAGACTTTATCGTGGAATACAACAGTAGTCTTACTTTCAGCATCAAAATCAATAAAATAGAATTGATCGTTTAAAAGCGAAATGATTTCCGGATTTTTGAATGTCGTTTTTTGCATCATCTGGCAATACTTACACCAGGAAGTATGGATAAAAGCAAAATACGGTTTCGGATTTATCTTAGCCTGTTTTTCGGCTTCTTCAAAAGTATAGGTTTTCAATTGGGCAAATCCGGAAGGAATCACCCAAAAGAAAACAAATAAAAACAAAACTGCCTTTTTCATTATTTTAAAGTATAGCGCAATCCAAGGAAACCGCGAATGCCTTGGTTTGGTCCGT
>NZ_JASLCE010000141.1 GCF_030146175.1 Flavobacterium sp.
GTTACAGTCAACAGTTTTCAAGACTGCCGCAATCGACCACTCTGCCATTTCTCCAATATATTACAACCGCTATAGGATTGCGGTTGCAAATATAGTGTGTTTTCCGGGTTTTGCAAGTCTTTTATACTATAAAATCATTAAAAAAAGTGATTCCTTTTGTAACTAACTTATAGTGATCAACTTATAAAATCCGGATTTATTAAAAACCTACGTATTCTGTAATTTCAAGACCGTATCCAATCATCCCCACACGCTTGGTTTGTTCGGAATTGGATAATAAACGGATCTTACAGATATCCAAATCGTGTAGCATTTGCGCTCCGATCCCGAAATCTTTGGTATCAATCTTAATTTGAGGTGCTTTGTTTACACCTTGCGCCTGTAAGTTTTTCAGTTCAGACAAACGGTTTAGCATGTCGGCTGACTGGATTTCCTGGTTGATAAACAATATCGCTCCACGTCCTTCCTCGTTGATACGACGGAACATATCATCCAGACGTTTATCGGCATCATTCGTAAGCGTACCCAAAATATCGTTATTCACATGTGTGGAATTGATACGTGTCAGGATAGACTCGCCAGAGCTCCAGCTTCCTTTAGTAAGTGCAATATGCACTTGTTTGTTGGTAATCTGAAGATACGCGCGAAGACGGAAGGTTCCGAAACGGGTTTCAATCTCGAAATCTTCTTTTTTCTGAATCAAACTGTCGTGTTGCATTCTGTAGGCCACCAATGCTTCAATCGATACGATTTTAAGATCAAATCGTTTGGCGACTTCCATCAATTGTGGTAAACGTGCCATAGATCCGTCTTCGTTTAAGATCTCAACAAGGATTCCGGCTGGTTTTAAGCCCGCCAGACGTGCTAAATCGATAGCGGCTTCCGTATGACCGGTACGACGTAATACACCGCCTTGTTTGGCGCGTAACGGAAAAATATGCCCTGGTCGGCCAAGGTCTTCCGGTTTGGTGTTGTCGTCTACTAATGAAAGTATGGTTTTGGCTCTGTCGTGAACCGAAATACCTGTAGTACATCCATGCCCTTTTAAATCAACCGAAACGGTAAACTGGGTTTCATGAAGTACGGTATTATTGGTCACCATCAGGTTTAAATCAAGTTCTTTACATCTGGCCTCGGTTAAGGGGGCACAAATCAGACCGCGGCCATGTGTGGCCATAAAGTTGATCATCTCTGGAGTAACTTTTTCAGCTGCTGCGATAAAATCCCCTTCATTTTCACGATCTTCATCATCTACAACAATAATGATTTTGCCTTGTCGGATATCTTCAATAGCTTCTTCTATAGTGTTGAGTTGTATGTTAGTGTTAGTTGCCATTTTGATTGTTATTATTTTTAAATAGTTTTTCGGAAAGTTTTTGGAACGGCAAGGTAATCCAGTCAAAATTGATCATGACACCAATATCGTTGGTGGCACGATAGGTTAGGAATATTGCCAGAGGCGTTAATACAATGGAGGCCATCCAGGTTCCTAAAAAGGGAGGAATACCATTTTCCTGTGCCACTTTTTTACCGAAAGTATTGATGAAGTGGTAAATAATAAAGATAAGTACCGCAAATACAATTGGTAATCCCAGTCCTCCTTTACGGATGATCGCTCCTAAGGGCGCACCGATAAAGAACATTAGCAGACAGGAAAAAGCGACCACAAATTTTTCGTGGAGTACAATCCAGTGTACATTGATATTTTTTTGTTTTTCGAGTAAATCAGCACTATTACTGTCGATAGAGTAATTCATGCTCATGATGTTGTTTTTGGCGACTTCCAGAACTTTATATTGCATTTCCGGTGTCATTAACGACAACAGGTCTTTCGTCTTATTCGGATCGCCTCCTGTGGAACCATGCTTGGGTTTTAAGGCATAATCCGTTCCCTGTATAATATTATCGGCAAAGGAAAGTTTATCCTTTTTAAGATTGGTTTCCAGTGAGTCGATCGTAAAATTCAACTCATTCAGGGTAAGCATGGTGTTGGTATTGGTGATCTTTTCGTTTTCATCTACCGGATTTAAAGCGGTCAGATCGATATTGACCCGGTATTTTTTAAAGGCGGCTTTGGCAAACGGTTCTCTTTTGCGTTCTTCGTAGCTTTTCGGCATCACATCTTCATAATAATACCCGTCGAACAAATCCAGTTTTAGAATGTTCGAGTTTTCTTCGTTGATCAACAAACCTCTTTTGGCTTTAATAACCGATTTGTTACCGGTGCCGAGGTTGGATTTTTCGTGCATCGTTACACCTTCCAACTGCTCCCCTTTTTCACCGGATTTTTTGTCGACTTTAATAGAAATATTACCGATTTTATTAAAAAGTCCCTCGGCTATAGCCATAGCGGGCTTGGTATGAAAAATTTCTTTTCGGAGGTTTACGAAGTTATACTCGGCTTTTGGAATGACGTTGTTGGCAAAAAAAAAGGATACAAAGCTTAGCAACACGATAAAGATGTTTAAACTTTGCATCGCCCGTTTCAGGGAAATACCGGACGATTTCATCGCAGCAAATTCATAATTTTCAGCAAAACTTCCAAAGGTCATAATCGAAGCCAGCAAAATAGAAAGTGGCAATACCAACGGAATCATTTTTGGCGAATAGAAAAGCAGGAACTGAAATACAAGCCAGGCATCGAGGTCTTTACCCGCTAATTCGGCAATAAAGAGCCATATTCCTTGTAAAATGAATATAAAAAAAAGGATTACAAATACCGTAGCAAAGGTAATCAGAAAGCTTTTAAGAATGTAACGGTCTAATATTTTCACCCGATAATTAATCTAATTTATTGATGTAGTAATTAGGATATTTACTCTCGGTAAAGGTAAAATGATTTTTCGAAATAGGCTGATTCGTTTTAAAAGAATTAACAGTAAGCGTTGTTTTTGTACCGTCTTTCGCAATTTCGATCTTATTATAGATGTGTTTAGTCTGAGTATCAATCCCTAACAGTATTTCTTTGGTTTTATCCTTGGTACTAAGCGGTGTTAGTTTTACATACTGAATTTTTCGCCCACGAATGTTTTGCAGGATGTCCCAGTTGTATTTATACCCGGAATTAAAGAACGTCAGCATTTTGGACGGCGTAATGGAGTTTTCGTCGTTTTCGTTGTATTTGGAAATCGTCACCTCCTCGTCCTCGGGTATAATGGTGTAATTTTTCTTTCCGTCGAAAATACGGGTAACGCCCATAAAGTTCAAAACAAACTGGTTGCCTTTTAAAGTAAGGTTCCCTTTGCTATCCTGATTTTGGTTTTGTTTTTGATTTTGCAGCGTAAAACGAAAATCGATTACGATGTTATCATAACTTTTGGCTTTTGCCGAAACTTCATCCAATAGGTCTTTTGCCTTTTTGGAATCCTGCGCCTGCAACGTTAAGCCGCACAAGAGTAGTATTACAAGTTGAAAAAAAGTACGCATTTTACAAATCATTTTGTTCGTTAGCAAAGAATTGATCAAGAGCAACAAGATCAGGAATCAATACGCTTCGGGCTTTGCTGCCTTCGAACGGACCAACGATTCCGGCTGCTTCCAGCTGGTCAATTAGTCGTCCGGCGCGATTGTATCCCAATTTCAATTTTCTTTGTAACAAAGAAGCCGATCCCTGTTGTGCGGTTACAATAATCTCGGCGGCATCTCTGAATAAAGAATCTCTATCGGAAATATCAATATCAAGACTTATGCCACTTTCTTCACCAACGTATTCCGGAAGCAAATAAGCATTCGGATAGGCTTTTTGAGAACCAATAAATTCGGTTATTTTTTCTACTTCAGGCGTATCGACAAACGCACACTGTACGCGGGTAAGATCGTTACCTTGCGTATAAAGCAAATCCCCACGTCCAATCAACTGATCGGCACCCTGACTGTCCAAAATAGTCCTGGAGTCAATTTTGGAGGTTACCCTAAAAGCGATCCGTGCCGGGAAATTGGCTTTGATAATACCGGTAATAACGTTTACCGATGGACGTTGTGTTGCGATGATCAAATGAATTCCGATCGCACGCGCCAACTGTGCCAGTCGGGCGATTGGTGTTTCCACTTCTTTACCAGCCGTCATGATCAGGTCGGCAAACTCATCGACAACCAAAACGATATACGGTAAGAACCGGTGACCGTTTTCCGGATTTAGTTTACGAAGCTTGAATTTTTCGTTGTATTCTTTAATATTCCGAACCATCGCGTCTTTTAGCAGACTGTAACGGTTGTCCATTTCAATACAAAGTGAATTTAACGTATGGATCACTTTTGTGTTATCGGTAATAATGGCATCTTCGGTGTCCGGAAGTTTGGCCAGATAATGGCGTTCAATTTTATTAAAAAGCGTAAGCTCTACTTTTTTAGGATCGACCAATACAAATTTTACTTCGGCCGGGTGTTTTTTATACAATAACGATGTTAAAACGGCATTTAGTCCAACCGATTTACCCTGTCCGGTAGCACCGGCCATTAAAAGGTGCGGCATTTTTGCCAGGTCGACTACAAAGGTTTCGTTTGAAATCGTTTTTCCTAAGGCAATAGGTAATTCCATTTCGGCCGTCTGAAATTTCGGTGAGCCAATAACGCTCTTCATCGAAACCATAGTAGGCGAATTGTTTGGCACTTCGATACCAATGGTTCCTTTTCCTGGTATTGGAGCAATAATACGGATTCCCAAAGCCGCCAGCGATAAAGCAATGTCGTCTTCAAGGCTTTTGATTTTGGAAATACGAATACCGGCTTCCGGTACGATTTCGTATAACGTTACCGTTGGTCCTACGGTTGCTTTGATCTGCGCAATATCGATTTTGTAATTGCGTAGCGTTTCGACAATACGGTTTTTATTTTCTTCGAGTTCCGCCTGGTTGATCGTAATTCCACCGGAGTTATATTCTTTCAAAAGATCGATTGATGGAAACTGATAGTGCGACAAATCGAGTGTTGGATCGAATTCTCCGAAATCCTTCACTAGCTTAGCCGCCAGATTTTCTTCTACAAACGTTTCTTCTTCTATTTTTTCGATGACAAAATGTTCGTCGTCTGTTTTGATAATTTCGGATGTAGGCACAACCGGCGTAGGTACAACCGGAGGCGTAACAATCGGAACAACCGGTTCTACCGGTTTGGTTTTTAACGTGATTTCCGAGGCGTGCTCAATAGTCGGTTTTAATGATTCCTGATCGATTTCAAAAGCCGAAGGTTTGGTTTTTAATTCGATATTAGACAAGATTTCTTCGTCTTCTTCACTATTAAAATCCAGACTCGGGTTGGAGATTTCGATCGATTCGTCGATGATTTCATCCGGAAGCGGAACCGGTGTAATAACCGTGTTTTGTGCTATCGGAGCATCCTGATTTAATTCTTCGTTAAACGACTGATTGGTTTTTTCAAAGAAATTTTTGATGCCTTCGGTAGAAACTTTTATTTTCAGAATCAGATAGACAATAATACCAAAAAGGAGTACCAGAAAAGTACCTGTTTTCCCAAGATAATCCTGAACGAAAAGGTTCATTTCATAACCGATAATTCCCCCTAACTGCGGGACATAATTCCAGAAAAAACCGAATAATATGGATAAAATTACCATCGCAAACAAATCCCAGAAAATGCTCTTTTTTAGTTTTCCTAGCGACAAGTCAACCAATAGGTAGGCACCGGCTAAAAAGAATAGTCGGACAAATAAAAAGGAAGCCACACCGAATCCTTTGTATAAAAAGAAATCGGACAGGAACGCTCCAAATTTCCCTAACCAGTTATAAGTTTTCTCACTGCGATCTCCAAAGTCGGTTAAGGCACTTTGGTCGTAATCACCGTAGATATAATAGGAAATAAAAGAGAGTAACAAGGCTACCGAAAATAAAACAAGTAAAGCCCCGAGTAGGACTTTGTACTGGCGGGATAAGTGCCATGTAAATTTCGGTTTTGTTGCTTTTTCCCCTTTATCGGGAGTATCTTTTTTTGTTGCTTTTGCCATTTAAAATTTCGAAATTATGTTGCAAAAAAATGCAGTAAGCCTGGAATTAGGTTAGCCGTGGCAAATATATAATTAATCCCACAGCTATGGCGGCCATAGCGGCAAAAAATACAGCTCCGGCGGCTATGTCTTTAATAAAACCGATTTTCTGGTGGTAGTCCGGATGGATAAAATCGGCTATCTTTTCGACAGCCGTATTCAATCCTTCAATACTAAGTACCAATCCGATCGCAAGGGTCTGGATAAGCCATTCCTCTTTTGAAATATGAAAATAAAATCCGGCCAGAGTGACCACTATTGCCAGGCTAAACTGAACCATGACACTGTGTTCGGTTGTGATCAGTTTATAAGCGCCTTTAAAGGCAAAGACAAGGCTTTTCAGCCGACCGGTAAAAAAGGAATTATCTTTTTTCATTGACTTGTTTAAAGTGCTGCCAAAGCATTATCGTAATTGGGTTCGTTAACGATTTCCGGAACCTGTTCACTATACTGAACCACTCCGTTTTCGTCAATTACAATAACTACACGTGAGTGTAAACCAGCCAAAGGACCGTCGGCGATAGTCAATCCGTACTCTTTTCCGAAATTTCCATCTCTGAAATCAGATAAGTTGATCACATTTGATAAACCTTCCGCTCCACAAAAACGAGCCTGAGCAAATGGTAAATCACGCGAAATACACAATACTTTTGTATTTTCCAGATTACTGGCTTTTTCGTTGAATTTACGTACCGATGCCGCGCAAGTACCCGTATCAACACTAGGAAAGATATTTAATACAACTTTACTTCCTTTAAAATCGGATAACGAAGCCACGGAAAGGTCGTTTTTTACCAGTTGAAAATCTTTTGCTTGTGTACCTACCTGCGGTAATTCTCCTGAGGTATGAATGGTATTCCCTTGTAAAGTGATTTGTGCCATTGTTTCATTTTTTTTAGTATTCAAAAGTATAAAATTATATCGGAAATATAAAAGCCGGTTTTTATCCGAAACGGTAACTCCGGACAGGAACATGGACAAACCGACGGTTACCTACGTCGAATTAGGATATGCCACCCCTATCGGTTTCATTTTAAAATCATGATTTTTTATTTTGAAACAATCCCACTATACGACCTAAGTCACTAGAAATGAAAGCCTCAAAAATCACGATCCCTTGAAATTTTTATATATTTTTACTTCCCTATCATCAATAAAACAGTAAACTATATGGAACAGAAAAAATCACTTTCTTTTGTCTTTACAATCATAGCGATCATTGTAGGTGTAGCCTTCTTTAAGCAATTCGATTTTAAAACCTATACATTTGAAAAACCCGCTTTGGCCGCTATTTATGGTATTACGTTTATCTTTTCTATAGTGATCATCATACGAAAGTATAGAGGTAAATAACCTACTAACAACAGTTGTTATTTATTCTGTTATCACTCCAACACCTGACAGGTTTTCGAAACCTGTCAGGTGTTAAGCACCGATTCAAAATCCGCATGGTCAGGCTACTTTTTATAAAAACTCCGTTTACCTTCTCATAAATCTACGATATATCGTAAATAAAAAATCTTTTTAAAAACCATAAACAACTGTAAACATAACAGTTAACAAAAAAGGCACGTTGTTTGGCTAGTGTTCTATAGCTCATTAATTTAAAAATATAGAACATGAAAACAGTACTTACAAATGAAAACGGAAAATTCCATTTCTCAGAAGATCCGGCAATTTCTGCCGAAACAAAAAAATTCCTAACCGCTTTAAATACGGGCGGACCCGGATTGGAAACCATGACTCCGGAAGCGGCCCGACAGGTATTAGTAGGCGCACAAAAATCGGTGGAAGTCGACTATTCCGGTATTGAAGAATCGGAAAAAACGATTACACAGGATGGTTATACTCTAAAATTAAATATCGTTAAACCGGAAGGCGTTACCGAAAAACTTCCTGTTTTTATCTTTATTCACGGCGGAGGCTGGGTTTTGGGCGATTATCCGACACATAAACGTATGGTTCGCGACCTTGTGGTTTTAACAGGTGCTACAGGTGTTTTTGTTAATTACACACCATCGCCGGAAGCGCATTACCCGCAAGCTGTCGAAGAAATTTATGCCGCTACAAAATGGGTTGCTGCAAACGGAAACGAAATCAATGTAGACGGAACCAAACTTTCGATTGTAGGAAATAGCGTGGGTGGTAATATGACCGCTGTAACTGCTTTAAAAGCCATCGAAAACAACGGTCCAAAAATCGCTTCACTAGTGATGTTCTGGCCTATCGTTGCCGCAAATTTCGAAAATGATACCTATCAGCAATATGGCGAAGACCGCTTTTTAACAACGCCTCTAATGAAATGGATGTATGATCACTATACAAAGGATCTGGCACAACGCGAAGAAATTTATGCCTCGCCCATTAATGCTTCTTTAGAATTATTAAAAAACTTCCCGCCTACGCTAATTCAGGTGGCAGAAGCCGATGTACTTCGCGAAGAAGGAGAAGCTTTCGGTCGCAAGTTGGACGAAGCCGGTGTTGAAGTCACAACCGTACGCTACAACGGAATGATCCACGATTTCGGGTTATTAAATCCGCTCGCACATTTGCCTCAGGTAAAATCCTTGTTCCGTTATGCGGCAGCCGAATTGAAAAAAAGTCTTTTTAATTAATTCCGGATATGAATTCAACACAACCTGCTTTTGATACGGTTACCGAAGCCTTACAATGGCTCACCCGGGAAGGCTTTACCCAGAATTTTAATCTGGACGAAAATTGTATCCGTTTTAATAACAATACGCAATCGATGTCACCGGACGAGTTTAAAATTGAATATCTCTTCCGTTTCGAAGGCGATACCAATCCGGGTGATGAAGATATTGTTTATGGAATTGTATCGGATGTTCACAATATCAAAGGTGTTTTAACCAGTGCTTTTGGAATCTATGCCGATGCGCTTTCTACAGAAATGATCCGAAAACTTGCGACACATTAGTATAAAACAAATAAGACGCTAATAAAATTACGAAATATCGTAACGAAATAAAATCACCTTTTATAATAAAACCCTATATCACAACATTTTAAAATCATGGCACTTTGTTCGCCTGATAACTAATAAAATATAAAAATAGCACTATGAAACCAGCAACAAATTTATTATCTCCGGATAATCACGCCCTTGTATTAATTGACTTTGAAGGACAAATGGCATTCGCAACCACTAGTATCGCACTAAGCGAACTACGAAACAATGTAGCGATTATCTGTGGCGCTTCAAAAATATTTTCCGTACCGACAATTGTGACAACGGTTGCCGAGGAAAGTTTTGCCGGACCGGTTTTCCCGGAAATCGAAGAATATTATCCAATTGCATCCTCAGGTTATATCGATCGTACGACGATGAATACCTGGGAAGATGAAAAAGCGTATACCGCTATTACCGCTACAAAAAAACAAAAATTAGTCCTAGCCGGATTGTGGACAGGCGTTTGTATTGTCGGACCGGCTTTATCGGCTATCGAAGAAGGCTATGAAGTATATGTAATCACCGATGCTTGCGGGGATGTGAGCATCGAAGCCCACGAACGCGCCGTACAACGAATGATTCAGGCGGGCGCCATGCCAATCACGTCGATCCAGTATTTGTTGGAACTTCAAAGAGACTGGGCACGCGAGGAAACCTATGTTCCGGTGACCAACTTAATGAAAAAACACGGCGGTTCGTATGGCTTGGGGATTCATTATGCCCACAATATGCTAAAACACTAATACAATCCGTTCCATCTCTTATCCTTCATTCTATTGAAATCATCAAAATCCATAGCGAAAAACGTCCCGTTCCTTATTCTTTTTCTGTTATTAGGAAACATCGTGTCGGCACAAAACTTTAAACTTTTGCGCTACGATGAAAACTATGAATACCTAAAAGATTCCGTTCGAAATACTTATAAAAAGCTAAAATTCATACCTTTAAATACCGAAAAAAGTTTTTATATGTCAGTTGGCGGGGAAGCCCGGTATGAATATGTTGATTTCAATAATGAAGATTGGGGAAGGCTCAACATTGGTCATAATGGCTTTTTACTGCAACGTTATGATTTACATACCGATATTCATCTGGGAAAAAACGTTCGGATATTCGCCCAGCTTAGGAGTGCGCTACAAGACGGAAGAAGTAATGGCCCACGAGGTATTGATGAAGATCAGCTAAATGTCCAGAATCTTTTTGCGGAT
>NZ_JASLCE010000151.1 GCF_030146175.1 Flavobacterium sp.
CTTGAACATAAAGCCTGTTAAATGATGTTCTTCTATTGCTTTTTTCACATTTTCATTACAGATTAAACCAATTCCAAAGGCGGGTGTAATATCGAAATATTCCGTGAATTTTAGCGATTTACGGGTTAAACTCCAATTGTCATTGGCTTCAAATAATTTTCTGTTTTGGATCTTGAAATCTTCGAAACTTACGACTTTAATTGTCTCTCCATATTGTTTTTCGATGCTGTTAAACGCAATAAAATCGGAATTCTCCCAATCTATTTTGCTTTTTCCTCCCGATTCATACCACAGAAAACGGTATGGATGTGGTATTCCTCTTCTAAAAATAGTCATTGGATAAAAACTGCCGTTTATTTTAAACGATTCCAAAACCTGATGGCCTTTTTCACTGACAAATAAACCGGAAGTGGTAATGACAAAACTACTCGAGACACAGTCGGATAATCTCGAATTATAGTGTAGTACAAAATTATTGAGGTCGGGAATATCATCATCCGTTTTCCATTGACTTATAATACCCCATTGAGAGGCTCTGGCTTTGTGAAAATCAATTTTCAGTTCTTTTACCTGTGGGTATCTACCAATTATCTTAGAATCGGTTTCCTGACATATTTCAAAGTATTTCATACAAATTTTAAATCTGATAATTCTTTTTTTTCCAATCGTACAAGATTACTATTACTGCTTTTTGTCTTATTTTATCGTTCTTCCAAAAGTTTAAAATAGCGGCTGTAGTCTTTATCCGGAAAAGCTTTTTGTAGTGCTTCCAACGATTCTTTTACGTTTTGATAGATCCCATCTGCTTTTAAATCTTCTAATGCAACTTCGGTAAAAAGATATTGCCAGTCGGCTATACCAAGCATGTCTAAAACGGCTTCATAATAACCATTAAACGTCAGATTGGTTTTATAAGCCAAAGCGCGATTAATATAATAAATGGCCGGTTCATTAGGTGGCGCTACTCCATTTTGAATACTGTAAACCGCTAATTTACCATCGCCAATCTCCGGACGGCCATCCAATATACGGAAAGTCTTCCATAGCGCTATTTCTTCGGCTGTTTGGCCTTTAAACCAAAGTTTTACATCATAATCCAATAGTGATAGTCCAGAATAAAGATTTTTAATATTAAATTCTATCTGAGAGGCAAAACCATCCACTTCCAACCACGCATGAAAATGAAATTTATCTATGTTTAAAACATCGACAAACCGCTCGGATACTTGTTCGTAACCCAGTTTGGTAAACTTTTTAATACTAAATGCATCCGCTTCACTATCTGGATCAGAGATACCTGCATTGATCGTTATATCTTCTAAATAATCGGATTTGATATTTGTTTCTAAATTTTTAAACTGCTCCGTTATTTTAAATTCCATGGTTTCTTATTTTAGTATTGTTTTTAAATCCACTCTGCAGGAATAATAATTCCCTCGGGACAATTAAAATCTTTAATAACATCGAGAAATTTTTGGGTCACACCAATTTCTCCATGGTCGGTAAAATCAAAGATATCAGCGCCTTCGTATCTATCCGAAAAGACCTGTAAGTGAATCGGATTTTCAGTCGTTTTTCGCATAATCAGTTGGGATTTTTCTTCATTGTATTTATTGAGCGTCAGATTACATCCTTCGCAAGTTCCTGTATAATCGCTGGCAATAGGAATATTTCGGATTGCGGGTGATAAAATGGCTAAATAAACAAAATCGGGTATTGTTGTCACATCAATGTCTGCATATTTAAAGGGTACCTTTTTTACTTTTAGAGGTGCAAATCCTTTAATCCCTGCCTGCATAAGGGCATCATACAACTTTTTGGTGACCATTAACAAGCCCGAAGAGCTTACCCAATCTTCTCCGTTGTATTTATCAATTTCCAATTCCACTTTTGAGAACTCGATTTCTTCTTTTAATTGTCTGTTGCACTTTTCGCATTTTGGTTGTTGTACTCTGACACTTTTTTTACTCAGGGTTCCAATCCAACTTCTGCAGTTAAGCGTGTATATCCGGGGGTTGTTCTGCTCCATTTTTTTATTGTTATTTTACTTTGGTCGTTTTAATAAATTCAAGTCCTGTAATTTTTTCATCCAGTAACGTTTGTGCTAATCGTGCGGATATAAATTGCTCCCGACATAGAAAGTAATTCTTAAACGCAAACAGATCCAGTTCGTTGGGATTAAGCACAATTTGTTTTGATTGTATAGTAACATTTTCTCTAAAATCGCTCCAGGAAACACCTTCATTTAATCGGTTTGAAACCGCCTGTATTTCTTCGGATGACTGGAACGATTCCGGTAGTATCGCTCTTGCGGCAAAATCAAAATATCCTTTTCCTTTATAAAAAACAGATAGCGGATAATTTACGTAGTCATCGGCATAATTAATAAAATGCAGGTAAACATAGTCTTCCGAAACGACTTTCTTACTTTGTACAGCAATCTTATATACCTGATAATCCCCAATATTAAAATTTTTAAGGATTTCAAATAATCTTTTACTAACTATCCAGCCGCCACCTTCTACTCCATTTACAACATCCGTTAGTTTGGCTTCAGCATATAGTTTCACCACTCCCAAATCCAATTCAGCTGAAGGAAAAGCACCTTTCCGCATCATTCTGTTATACATATTCATCAATGGAACAAAATCGTCATCCTCTTCCGTTCTATAATGATCATTAAATATCGATTCTAAATTTGCGCTTTTAGAAATGTCGTGGTAATCTACTTGCCAGGCGTGTTTTTTGCCAATTGGCATTTCGACTTTGATGTAGTTTTCGGAAAATTCGGTGTCGAGGAAGAAACGTTCTTCTTCATTTTTCCATTGAATTGCTATCTGATCTAATATATGTACGGGTTTATCCATCTTTTTGACGCTTCAAATTTAGTTAGGCAATACGGAATTTGAATGGGTGTTTATTTTCATTTTAAAGCCTTACTTATTTACTAAAAAACGAAACTTTTAAAAGAAAAATGTCGCTTTTTTAGGCGTTCCTAATATAAAAATTTTAGACACCTATATACTTGAATGTACCACGTAAAAAATCATACATATTACATTAACATTCAAACATTAATATAATGAAAAAATTATCCGAATATGTATTAGAAAGATTTGCCGAACAGCCAAATACAAATATGGTAAACGAAACATCTGAAAATGGTCATCAGGTAGATGAGAATAAAGATACTGAGGAAGAATAAGTATCATTTAGTTTAAAAATTAACAACCACTCAATCATTTACGATTGAGTGGTTGTTGTTTTATTGGGAGGAATTACGTAAAGTTAGTTAAAAATTTTCTAATATATTTACTTTTCAATTTAAAATTTAAAAATATGAAAAGTTTAAATGAATATGTAACTGAAAATTTTGATAAATCTACTAATATGAAACCAAGAAAATATCATTTATCCTATGACCTAAATAAAGAAGGTCAAATCAAAGACTCAAGTGAGGCAAGACAACATGTACTTTCTACTCTATGTTCATTAGGTGTATCCGCTGTTCAAAGTCCATGTGAATCCACAATAATTTTTGAATACAAAGATGAAAATTTTGATTTCGAAAAATTAAATGGTCATTTGAAAGATAATTTTTATTTCTCAATATGTTTAGTTTCTTTTGATACTATCAAAAAGGAAGATAGTGAATTAATTATGTCAAAAGAAGATAGCAATTCAGTTAGTGAAATCTTTACTAGTTTGAAGAACACAAAAAGACATGAAAAAGCTAAGAATTATGCTGAGGGGAATAAGTAACAGCTTCATATTGACCAAAACGCATTTTGTAAAAACAGCAATAATAATTATCAATTCTTACTATTTGATAATTATCAGTCAATTCTAAAGATTTAGCAAATCTTTTGCATCCAGTACACCAAAAATAATTCATGTAAACAAAAGCTTTATAAAGTGGTTTACATAGAAAAAGTAAAATAAGGAAAATTTGAAATGATTTATATTTTTTCAACATTTTTATAGAGATTTAGATGTTTATGTTTTATATATGAACGTCTAAATTTCTTTTATTCTATCATTCCTTTTATGTAAATTTGTATTGTAAAAATATTCGTGCTGAATTTCATTATTGCTAAATCCGAATTACCACCCTGAAGCTTAGGCTTCCTGATTAAAAAAGCAAATAGTGTTATAGGTACGCCGATATGGCGTGGCTTGTATCATTGTGCTTTTTTTGGGGTGTGGTAACCCTGGGTTTAGCGGTGGTGCAATGCCCACGCCTACTTTTTTACAAGAAAGTAAATTAAACCTAAATTACCACACATTATGAAAATTATTAACTCCACTGTAAGAAATTGCATTATGCTGCTATTTCTTATTACTTCAAAAGTATCTGCACAAGAAGTAAAAATCACTCCAGAATTATCTAAGAAAATCATTGATGAACATGGTATTAATGATTTCGATGTATTGCATGTTAAATACAAAGAAATTAAATATCATTAATATTTCCATGTAACATAAGAGATGTTTGACATCTTGTATTTAGTCAGGATTCATCTAAAAATACCCCCGTAAAAAAATGATTTATTAAGTGAATAAAACAATTCACAAGATTTATGTAAAAAAGTAAAACAATTCAATTTATACAATTAAAATCATGAACAAAAAGAAATTATTTATAGGGATATTATTATCATTATCAACAGCATTATTTACATTAGAAAGTTGTAATTCAAAGGAAAAAACAGAGACGCAAAATCCTTATGAGACCGAAAGCAATAGTGGTAAAGTTAGTTCTAATGATATTGATGATATGCTTGATAGTTATGAAGACTATGTTGATCAATATATTGACTATATGAAGAAAGTCAGTAAAGGTGATATGAATGCATTAGCCGATGCACCAGCATTAATGGAAAAGGCAAAAGAGTATGGCGATAAAATAGAAAATAGTAAAGGTGATATGACTGCTGAGCAAATTGCAAGAATGAGCCAAATAATGAACAAAATGAATGTTGCCATTTCTGATATGAGTCAGTCAATGAAATAATAATAATAATTAAAAAATC
>NZ_JASLCE010000059.1 GCF_030146175.1 Flavobacterium sp.
AAGTTATGCTAAAATTGGCGCCCCTTGTTTGTAGGCTAAAGCCTTTTTAAAATCTGGTGCAGGACTGTTAACGGCCTATATTCCCAAGTGTGGTTATGAAATTATGCAAACGGCACTTCCGGAAGTCATGGTAGAAACCGACGATTATCCGACACATATCCGGGCGATCGATACCAAACTAAAAATACAGGCGGTTGGAATCGGAATCGGGATTGGTCAGCATCTGGAAACCCAACAGGCTGTTTTTCATTTTTTAAAACTGAATAAAGCGCCTTTGGTAATCGATGCCGACGGGATTAATATTCTATCGGAAAACAAAGAATGGTTGGAGTTTTTACCACCCAAAACCATTTTGACACCGCATGTAAAAGAATTGGAACGACTGATTGGTGCATGGAAAAACGAAGCGGATAAAATGGAAAAAGTGAAAACACTTTCCAAAATATTCGATATTGTAATGGTGATTAAAGGGGCACCGACGCACCTTGTTTATCAGGATCAGGTTTATGAAAACACAACCGGGAACCAGTCTTTGGCTACCGCAGGAAGCGGCGATGTTTTAACAGGGATTATAACCGGTTTGTTGGCACAGGCTTATGATCCGGTAGATGCGGCTGTTACCGGCGTTTATATTCACGGTTTAACGGCCGATATTGCTTTACCCGAATTGGGTTATCATGCGTTTGTCGCTTCCGATATCATTGCGTATCTCGGAAAAGCGTTCCATACGTTGTACGAATAAAAAAACGCTTCCGTCTGGAAGCGTTTTTTGTTATTTAACACCTTGTTTGGTGAATAGCTCTGTAAGTTGTGGATCCGATGGTCGTGGTGCATCAGCTGTAACGATATTTCCGTTTGGATCGACCAGGATAAATCGCGGAATACTTTCAATTCCGTATTCTTTTATAAACTGAGAACTCCAGTCGTTATCCGCAAATAACTGGATACCGCCTAATTTTTTCTCGTCTACCAGTTTTTTCCATTTGTCGTAGTCTTTTTTGGCATCGATCGAAATACTTACAAATTCGATGTTTTTACCATGGTATTGTTCTTCGACTTTTTGAAGAAATGGAATTTCCTGACGACACGGACCACACCAGGTTGCCCATACGTCGATATACACAAATTTACCTTTTAGGTTGTCCAGTGAAGTCTGACCGCCTTTGTAGTTTTCATAATTGAATTTAGGCGATGGTTTTCCAGGAATCAATCCTTTAATTTTGTTGAACTTTTCGGTTAAGTCTTCCTTGAATTTGTTATCGGTAGACAACGCCATGATTTCTTTGTATAAGGCTTCCGATTCGGTATTTCCGGCACGGATCTGGTACCCTAAGTTTTGCAGAAAACTGTTTTTAATGTTCGGACTTTTTATTTTTTTAATTTCCGTTAAAATACGATCGCTTAATTCTTTTTCGGTCAGATTTGCGCTATTTTCTGATACTTTCTGATTAAAACGTGCAGCAATCAATTGTTTGTACGGATTGGAAAACAAGAAGTCGTTATCGCTATCCATATCAAGGGTAGTGTCTAATTTAGGGAAGCTTTCAGAAGGTTTGAAGTTTTCCTTTTTGGCATAATGGGCATGATACGCCGGATAGTTTAGCAATAAAAGCTGTTCGAAATAGTCGATACTTTTTTGTTCGTTCTTTTTAAAACCGGCATCGGTAAATTTGGTACTGTTGTACAATCCCAATACGGCAGTTTTTAATTCTTTGTTTTTATTGACATAGGTAGTCTCATCCTGACTGTAAAAAGTCTGCGGATTGCCAAGCATGGTATTTACCAGCTGACCTTTTTTAACCAGATATTGATTTTCAACACTGCCATTTCCGGAAAAAGCAAGCGAGGTATTGAAATTAGCATCGTCGGCTGTAATGTTTAGTTTGGTTCCTTTGGCCAGATATAAAGAAGCACGGTTGTTTTTGGTGCTTAGGGTGTAGGAACCGCTATACGAAATAGGGAAGGTTTCGGAAAACGAACCGTCGGGTTTTAAAGCAATCTCTTTGTTAAAACTTTCGCCTTTGATTTTGATCTTTTTTTCTTCGGTATTGCTGATTTTTCCGGATATCGTAATCGTTTCTGCCGGTAGCGCAAACGACGACAATACAAGGATCATCAACAAATAAAGTGTGTTTTTCATTGAAAATAGTTTTTAGTTGGTTTTTTTAGGAGTTCAAATATAAGGATTGTTGTTTGTATAATAACATCCGAAATAGGTATAATATAGTTTGTTTTTTAGGCATATTTTATGGAATTTTGAGCAATTAATTTTTTAGACAAAAATGGACACAATACATTATATAAGCTCCGATGTGATTTCACTGGAGTTACTACAGGAAATCATTTCGCAAAACATGAAACTGGAGTTATCGGAAGAAGCACGTGTAAATATCGAAAAATGCCGTGCCTATCTGGATGCCAAAATGGAATCGCATGGCGAGCCGATTTACGGAATCAACACTGGTTTTGGCTCTTTGTGTAATGTGAAAATTTCAAACGAAAACCTGTCTAAGTTACAGGAAAATCTGGTAAAATCGCATGCTTGTGGTACCGGAGATGAAGTGCCACATGAAATTGTAAAAATCATGTTGTTGCTTAAAATCAAATCGTTAAGCTTTGGTCATTCTGGTGTACAGTTAAAAACGGTAGAGCGATTGGTTGATTTCTATAATAACGATGTTTTACCGGTGATTTATACGCAGGGCTCATTAGGTGCTTCCGGCGATTTGGCACCATTGGCGCATTTGTCGTTACCGTTAATCGGAGAAGGTGAAGTGTATCTGGATGGTTTCCGCCAGCCGGCTAAAAAAGTCCTTGAAAAAATGGGATGGGAGCCAATCGTATTGCAATCCAAAGAAGGATTGGCGTTGTTAAACGGAACACAGTTTATGAGTGCTTATGGTGCTTATGTATTACTAAAAGCAAGTAAATATGCCTATTTGGCCGATCTTATCGGAGCAATTTCTCTGGAAGGATTTGATGGACGAATCGAACCGTTTAACGAACTGATTCATTTGGTTCGTCCGCATAAAGGACAAATCAATACAGCGAAACGTTTTAAGGAATTACTGGAAGACAGTGAAATTATAGCGCAACCTAAAAAACATGTTCAGGATCCGTATTCGTTCCGTTGTATTCCTCAGGTACATGGTGCTTCAAAAGATACGATCGATTATGTAAAACGTGTTTTTAAAACGGAAATCAATTCGGTTACCGATAACCCTAATATTTTTATTGAAACGGATGAGATTATTTCCGGTGGAAACTTCCACGGTCAGCCATTGGCATTGGCGTTGGATTTCCTTGGAATCGCCTTGGCTGAACTGGGTAATATTTCCGAAAGACGTACGTATCAGTTAATTTCCGGATTACGTGATTTACCAGCCTTTTTGGTTAGCGATCCGGGATTGAATTCCGGATTTATGATTCCGCAATATACTGCTGCAAGTATCGTAAGTCAGAATAAACAATATGCAACTCCGGCGAGTATCGATAGTATCGTATCGTCTAATGGTCAGGAAGACCATGTGAGTATGGGCGCTAACGCGGCTACCAAAGCTTTGAAAATTATGGAAAACCTGGAGCGTATTTTGGCTATTGAGCTAATGAATGCTTCACAGGCCATCGAGTTCAGAAGACCTTTACAGTCAAGTGAGTTTATCGAAAGCTTCCTGAAATTATATCGCGAAGAAGTGCCTTTGGTAACGGAAGACCGAATTTTACATTATGATATCGAAAAATCGGTAGCGTTTTTAAACAGCTTCCAGATGGACGAAGTATTGTTTGAGTAATACAATAAATAGATCTGGCTATATAATTTTTACACCTGACAGGTTTTTAAAACCTGTCAGGTGTTCTTAATTAGTACTGTTCAATTAAATAATAAAATGGAAAATTTTAATAGAAAAAAACATTGGGAAACCATTTACGAAAGTAAACCTTTAGAAACCGTAAGCTGGTACCAGCCTAATCCGGAAACCTCATTGTATTTTCTGGAGCAATCCCATTTACCGAAATCGGCTAAGATTATTGATATTGGCGGAGGTGATAGTTTTTTGGTGGATCATTTGCTGAAATCGGGTTATACCGATATTACGGTTTTGGATATTTCGGAAGCGGCAATTGAGCGCGCCAAAACCAGACTGGGGAACCAAGCGGCAAAAGTGAAATGGATTGTGGCCGATGTTACCGATTTTAAACCGACAGAACACTATGATTTTTGGCATGACCGCGCGGCATTTCATTTTTTAACCAATCAAAAGGATGTGGATACCTATCTGAAAACGACTGCCAAAGCGATTGCTCCAAATGGAAATATGATTATTGGAACATTTTCGGAACAGGGACCAGAAAAATGTAGCGGTATTGCAATAAAGCAATATTCGGAACAAAGCATGACAACGTTATTTCAAACGGATTTTGAAAAGAGTAGCTGTCTTACGGTTGATCATGACACACCATTTGACACCGTTCAGAATTTTGTATTTTGTCATTTCCGGAAAAAATAAAAAGAGGAGTGTGCTGTTATAGCAAAAGACCTGACAGGTTTTCGAAAACTGTCAGGTCTGACTTTATAAAGAATAAAACACCTGATTGTTTATAACGGTCAGGTGTTTTTTATTATAAAAAGTATAGGCTTAGTAATCCCAAAGCAGCGGGAAGACTTTGTACCATTAAGATTGACTTTTGTACGGTAATCGCACCGTAAACTCCGGCTACGAATACGCATCCCAAAAAGAAAGTAGCAATATGAATACTCCATTGCAGATCGCAAATCAGTAGCGACCAGATCAGACCGGCGGCAAGAAATCCGTTATACAATCCCTGGTTTCCGGCCATTTGTTTTGTTTTTTCAAACATTTCTTCCGGTACGCTTTTAAATACTTTTTTAGCGCGCGTGGTCCAGGCAAACATTTCCAGCCATACGATATAAAGATGCAGTAAGGCTATAAATCCAATAATAATTTTTGAAAGTAAAGTCATAGGAGATTTGGTTTTGGTTATTCGGAATGATCCAGTATTCGTTCTATTCTTTTGTCCGGAATGAGCCACATAATGGCCACCAGAACATAAAAAGCGCCGGCAATTAGTCCGTTGTAGTTCGAGGCGATTATCCCTAAAATATAAAAAACGGGCGATAGTTTTCCCTTAATATCTTTTCCGATAGCTTTGGATAAAACCGAATCCGGACCGTGTTTTTTCAGGATCAGATATTGCAATATAAAATAGGCTAATGCACATAATAACAGTACGATTCCGTAGAGCATCATCGGAAGAGGAGCAAAATGATTTTCGCCGATCCATGCCGTTGCGAACGGTATCATCGACAACCAAAACAATAAATGCAGGTTGGCCCATAAAATACCTCCTGAAATCTGTTTTACCGTATGCATCATATGATGGTGGTTGTTCCAATAGATTCCTACATAGATAAAGCTCAATATATAGCTCAGGAATACAGGCAAAATAGGCTTTAAGGCACTAAAGCTAACTTCGTGCGGCACTTTGATTTCCAAAACCATAATGGTAATAATAATGGCGAGTACGCCGTCGCTAAAAGCTTCCAGTCGGGTTTTGTTCATAGGGGAGAATTTATAGGTTTTCGGAGCGCAGGGTTTTGTGAATCCTACGTTTGTGATGGGTTTGACGTAAATTCTGATCACCGGATATCACACTAATGTTGCCGTCGATTTCCAGCATAGCCAGTTTGACATCTTTATAGCGTTCGATTCCGTGTTCGCGGATGGCTTCATACAATTCGTCGGATGTAATACCGAGTCGGCTTAACGTATCGAATTCCAGTTTTCCGTTATGGATCAGGATTTCCGGTTTGTCTTGTAGCAGGTTACTGAGTTTTTTGTATTTAAACAGTAACTTTTTAAAGATAAAGTTGATGATAAACAGCACCAATGCGGCCGCTAATCCTCCCGAAAGACTGGAATCGCTTCCAACCATTGCATTTTGAACAGCATTACTGATCAGTAATATCAGGATGACATCGGCCGTATTGAGCTGCGATAATTGTTTTTTACCAAAAATACGGAGGGCTACCACCATAAAGATATATACGGCGGAACTTCTGACGATTATATCCAGGTAGGCTTCCATATCAGGTGTTTATTTCCATTTAAAATTTTTCTCGATGGCTTTGATCATTTCACCGGCAATGTCTTTTTGTGTCGCGCCTTCGATACCTTCCAATCCGGGTGAGGAGTTTACTTCCAGTAATAACGGTCCTTTGGACGAACGAATAATATCTACTCCGGCAACTTTTAAATTCATTGCTTTGGCTGCTTTGATTGCAATGCGTTTTTCTTCGGCTGTTACTTTTACAACCGATGCCGTTCCGCCTAAATGGATATTAGCACGGAATTCGCCTGGTAAAGCTTCCCGTTGCATCGCGGCAACCACTTTTCCGTCGACTACAAACAAACGAAGGTCTTTTCCGTTGGCTTCTTTAATAAATTCCTGTACGAGGATATTGGCATTTAAACTTTTGAAAGCATTGATCACACTTTCTGCCGCTTTTTTGGTTTCGGCCAATACAACACCTTTTCCTTGTGTTCCTTCCAATAATTTTACGATTAAAGGCGAACCGCCAACCATTTTGATAAGGTCATTGGTGTCGAGTGGGGAATTGGCAAATCCGGTTGTTGGGATATCTACGCCATTGTTAAGTAGCAATTGCAGGGAAAACAGTTTGTCGCGTGACTGACTGATTGCTGCGGAGCTGTTTAAACTAAATACTTTTAAGGCTTCGAATTGTCGCGTTAAGGCACAACCGTAATAGGTCATACTTGGACGAATTCGGGGAATTACGGCGTCAAAGTCGTTTAAAACACGACCTCCGCGGTAATGAATTTCCGGAGCCGTAGCATCCAGTTTCATATAACAGTATTTCAGGTTTAGGAAATGCATTTCGTGACCGCGCATTTCTCCGGCTTCCATAATGCGTTTGTTACTGTAAAGTTCCGGGTTACTGGCCAGCAAACCGATACGAAGGCCTTTTTTGGAGGATTCTTCGCTATAATAGTATTCTTTGATTTTTTCTTTTGTAGGATGACCCAAAAGGTATTTTTGTTCCGGATCTACCAATATACGTCCCGACATGGCTTCCCGTCCTAAAAGCATACGGAATCCCATAGAGTCGCGATTGGTTAGTGTTAATTCCACATCCCATTCACTACCACCGATTTCCAATACGGTGCGGATCACATAACGCAGTTCGCGATAACCACTGGAGCTTTTAACCACACGTTTGTCAATTAAAAGTGCTTCACAATGAATAACGGCTTTTATATTATTCTGGATAGGGTTAATATCGAATTTTACCCAGTTTTCACCATTTTTTTCAAATGGTACAATGTTGGTGGCATGCAATGCCGAAGTTTTTGCCCCGGAGTCGACCCGGGCTTTGATTGTTGGAATTCCAAGAGTAGGAAAAGAGCACCATTCTTCACTACCTACAATAACTTTGTCTAGCATTTCTTTGTTTGTATTTGTAATTCTAAAGTACTACTTTTTTTGAAATGCCAAACACATTTGCTTAAAAAAGAAAAAACCTACTTAATTAGTAGGTTTTTCAGCTTTTTTAATGGCTACGGTGAGTTCCTGACTGCTATCATCAAGATCCATAAAGATTTCATCACCTTCGTGTATCTTGGATGTGATGATCTCCTCAGCCAGTGCATCTTCCACATATTTCTGAATCGCTCGTTTTAGCGGTCGGGCTCCGAATTGTTTGTCAAATCCTTTATCGGCGATAAAGTCTTTTGCTTTTTCGGATAAGGCTAATTTATAACCTAAATCGGCCACTCGGGCATATAGTTTTTCCAACTCGATATCGATAATTTTGTCGATATGTTCTTTTTCAAGCGGGTTGAATACAATTACATCGTCAATACGGTTTAGGAATTCCGGAGCAAATGCTTTTTTAAGTGCATTTTCGATAATCCCTTTTGAATTTTCATCCACCTGCGATTGTCGGGCAGTAGTTCCGAAACCAACACCCTGACCGAAGTCTTTTAATTGACGCGCTCCTACATTCGAGGTCATGATGATAATCGTATTGCGGAAGTCAATTTTACGACCTAAACTGTCGGTTAAATGTCCGTCGTCTAATACCTGTAACATCATGTTGAAAACGTCCGGATGGGCTTTTTCGATCTCGTCTAAAAGGACAACACAATACGGTTTACGTCTTACTTTTTCGGTAAGTTGTCCACCTTCTTCGTATCCTACATATCCCGGAGGCGCTCCAACCAATCTTGAGATGGCGAATTTCTCCATATATTCACTCATATCGATACGAACCAACGCATCTTCCGAATCGAATAATTCTTTAGCAATTACTTTGGCCAATTGCGTTTTACCAACCCCGGTTTGCCCCAGGAAGATAAAAGAACCAATTGGTTTGTTCGGATCTTTTAATCCGGCACGGTTACGTTGGATGGACTTGGCAATTTTTAAAACAGCTTCATCCTGACCCACCACTTTACCTTTGATCAAATCTGGTAAATGTGCCAGTTTATTGCTTTCGGTTTGAGCGATACGGTTTACCGGTATACCTGTCATCATCGAAACGACGTCGGCTACATTGTCTTCGGTTACGGTAATACGGTTGTTTTTCGCATCTTCTTCCCATTGCTCCTGAGCGGTAGCAAGGTCTTTTTCAATGCGTTTTTCATCGTCGCGTAATTTTGCCGCTTCTTCGTATTTCTGTTTTTTAACCACCGAGTTTTTCAGTTCGCGTACTTCTTCCAACTGACGTTCCAAATCAAGGATTTGTTTTGGTACGTCGATATTGGTAATGTGAACGCGGGAACCGGCCTCGTCCAAAGCATCGATCGCTTTGTCCGGCAGGAAGCGTTCCGACATATAACGGTTGGTTAATTTTACACAGGCTTCGATAGCTTCCGGTGTATAAATTACGTTATGGTGATCTTCGTATTTGTTTTTAATATTGTTCAGAATTGTAATGGTTTCTTCTACCGAAGTAGGTTCCACAATTACTTTCTGGAAACGTCTTTCCAAAGCACCGTCTTTTTCGATATACTGACGGTATTCGTCAAGCGTCGTAGCACCAATACATTGGATTTCGCCACGTGCCAACGCCGGTTTAAACATATTGGAAGCATCCAGCGAACCGGTAGCACCTCCGGCACCAACAATGGTGTGGATTTCGTCGATAAACAAAATGATATCGTCGTTTTTCTCCAAATCGTTAATCACGGCTTTAATACGCTCTTCGAACTGACCACGGTATTTAGTTCCGGCTACAAGGCTGGCAAGATCCAGTGTTACTACCCGTTTGTTAAACAAAATACGGGATACTTTTTTCTGGATGATACGCAACGCAAGTCCTTCGGCAATGGCTGATTTACCCACTCCCGGTTCTCCGATTAATAACGGGTTGTTCTTTTTACGACGGCTTAAAATCTGAGAAACACGTTCGATTTCTTTTTCCCGACCTACAACCGGATCCAGTTTGCCTTCTTCGGCTAATTCGGTTAAATCACGTCCGAAATTGTCCAGAACCGGTGTTTTCGATTTTTTATTGGTTTTGCCTGTCCCCGGATTGTTAAAACCCGTGTCACGCAAACTGTCATCTTGTCCGGAATCGTCGTTAAACGACTCGGCTTTTGGCAGGTTATCTAGGTAATCTTCTTCGTTTGATGTCATAGCAATAAATTGTTCTTTAACTATTTCGTAGTCAATTTTTAATTTGTTTAAAAGCTTTGTTGTCGGATCGTTCTCATTTCGGAGAATACACAACAATAAATGAGCGGTACTTATCGAAGTACTCTGGAATACTTTAGCTTCTAAAAAAGTGGTACGTAAAGCACGTTCTGCCTGACGTGTCAGATGTAGGTTTTTCTTTTCGTTACTGCGATCGATATTAGGATTGGCGGGGCTTAATACTTCAACTTTTCTGCGTAAATGCTCTAAATCTACGTCCAGATTATTTAATATATTAATTGCGGTTCCATTACCGTCTCTTAAAATGCCTAACATTAAGTGTTCCGTACCGATAAAGTCATGCCCTAATCGTAAAGCCTCTTCTTTACTATAGCTAATTACGTCCTTAACTCTTGGTGAAAAATTATCGTCCATTACTTAAAAATACTTTATACTGTAAATTTACTAATTCAGGTAGGATAAAGCAAAAACCATACCTGACATTTTGAGGGATCTCCTTTATGCTAATTGACAAAAAAAAAACGACATATAAAAGTTAAAAAGTGTGAATTTTTAAGCATTCCGGTGGTTTTTACTGTTGATAAATCGCTGAAATTTATACAGAAAAATGTGATTCTTTACTGGAAAAATATGTATATTGGCACGTTTTGAAATAACTATAATTTTTTAATATAACAACTTATGTCTGAAGGAGAAAAGTTAATTCCTATTAACATTGAGGACGAAATGAAATCTGCTTACATCGATTATTCGATGTCAGTAATTGTATCAAGGGCGCTTCCTGATGTTAGAGATGGCTTGAAACCGGTTCACCGAAGAGTATTGTTCGGAATGTATGAATTAGGAGTATTATCGAATAGAGCACATAAAAAATCGGCCAGAATCGTAGGAGAAGTTCTGGGGAAATACCACCCGCACGGGGACAGCTCTGTTTACGATGCTATGGTTCGTATGGCTCAGGAATGGAGTTTGCGATATCTTTTAGTGGACGGCCAGGGGAACTTCGGTTCTATCGATGGTGACAGTCCGGCAGCTATGCGTTATACGGAAGCAAGAATGAAAAAACTTTCGGAAGAAATTCTTGCCGATATTGATAAAGAAACAGTTGATTTCCAGTTAAACTTTGATGATACTTTAGAAGAGCCTAAAGTAATGCCAACCAAAATCCCGAACCTGTTAATTAACGGAGCTTCCGGTATTGCGGTAGGTATGGCAACCAATATGGCGCCACACAATTTAACGGAAGTGATAGATGGTACTCTGGCGTATATCGATAATAATGATATCGAGATAGATGAGCTAATGCAGTACATCAAGGCACCGGATTTCCCAACCGGAGGTGTGATTTATGGTTACGAAGGTGTTCGTGAAGCTTTTAAAACCGGTAGAGGACGTGTGGTTGTTCGTGCGAAAGCCAACTTCGAAGAAGTAGACGGTCGCGAGTCGATTATCGTAACGGAAATCCCGTACCAGGTGAATAAGGCGGAAATGATCAAAAAGACAGCCGACCTGGTTAATGAAAAGAGAATCGAAGGTATTTCGACGATCCGTGACGAATCGGATCGTAACGGTATGCGTATCGTTTATGTGTTAAAACGGGAAGCGGTTCCGAATATCGTATTGAATACCCTTTATAAATATACACAATTACAGTCGTCGTTCAGTGTGAATAATATCGCATTGGTAAAAGGACGTCCGCAATTGTTAAACCTAAAAGATCTGATCCACTATTTTGTGGAACACCGTCATGAGGTAGTAACCCGTCGTGCGGAATTCGATTTGCGCAAAGCAGAAGAAAGAGCGCATATCTTAGAAGGTCTGATCATTGCTTCGGATAATATTGACGAAGTAATCGCGTTGATTCGTGCGTCTAAAAACGCCGATGAAGCTAAAGAAAAATTAGTAGAGCGCTTTAATTTATCGGATATCCAGTCGCGTGCTATCGTAGAAATGCGTTTACGTCAGTTAACCGGACTGGAGCAGGATAAGTTACGTGCGGAATACGACGAGATCATGAAATTGATTGCTTATTTACGAGAATTATTGGCAAGCAAGGAAATGAGAATGGGTGTTATTAAAGATGAATTAGCGGAAATCCGCGATAAATACGGTGACAATCGTCGTTCGGTTATTGAATATGCCGGAGGTGATGTGAGTATCGAAGATTTAATTGCCGATGAAAATGTGGTTATTACGATTTCGCATGCCGGATATATCAAACGTACACCGCTATCGGAATACAAAACACAAAATAGAGGTGGAGTAGGACAAAAAGGTGTGGCCACGCGTGACCAGGATTTCCTGGAACATTTGTTTGTAGCAACCAACCACCAATATATGTTGTTCTTCACGCAAAAAGGAAAATGTTTCTGGATGCGCGTTTACGAAATTCCGGAAGGAAGTAAAACCAGTAAAGGTAGAGCTATCCAAAACCTTATTAATATCGAGAACGACGATAAAGTAAAAGCATTTATCTGTACGCAGGATTTAAAAGACGAAGAGTACATCAACAGTCATTATGTGATCATGGCGACCAAACAAGGTCAGGTTAAAAAGACACCGTTGGAACAATATTCCCGTCCGCGTCAAAATGGTATCAATGCGATTACGATTAAAGAAGACGATGAGCTACTGGAAGCAAAATTAACCAACGGAGAAAGTCAGATTCTAATTGCGGTGAAATCCGGAAAATTGGTTCGTTTCGAAGAAGGAAAAACCCGTCCGATGGGAAGAAGTGCTTCGGGAGTTCGCGGTATTACATTGGCTGACGAAAAAGATGAAGTAATCGGAATGGTTTCGGTAAACGATATGGAAAGTGAAATTTTGGTTGTTTCGGAAAACGGATATGGAAAACGTTCGTCGCTGGAAGACTACCGTATTACAAACCGTGGTGGTAAAGGTGTGAAAACGCTAAACATTACCGATAAAACCGGAAGTTTGGTTTCGATTAATAACGTAACCGATGCTGATGACTTGATGATTATCAATAAATCCGGATTAACGATTCGTATGGCGGTTTCCGATTTGAGAGTTATGGGACGTGCGACACAAGGTGTACGTTTGATTAATATCAAAGGAAACGATTCGATTGCGGCTGTTACTAAAGTAATGCGCGAAGAAAATGACGGATCGGAAAATGAAGATATGGATAACTCAGAAATAACTGAATCTCAAGAATAAATAAACAACCTAAATCACTAACAGATGAAAATTAAATATGCTTTATTAGCGACATCAATGTTTTTCTCTGTGGCTTCATTTGCGCAGAAAGACGAGTTGAAAACGCTGAAAAAATTATATGCCAAAGATCAATTGTCTACTTCGGAAATATCCGAATACAAATCGGCGGTTAATAAATTAAGTGGTATGTCCGGAATGGCAGAAGCCGATCAGGTATATGCTAATTTCTATAAATCGATGACACCATTGTTGGAGTTGATGACAGCCGGAGCTGCGCCAAATGCACAAACGCTAGCCAAAGCTTTTACACCGGCTAAAATCAATGAAATGGCAGCAGGCTTAAATGCTACGTTGGATTTCGAGAAAAAAAACGGTAAAAAAGTATATACCGACGATATTAACGAGACGATTACAGAATACAAACCGGTATTGATTAATTATGCGATTACCTTAAACCAGGCATCTAAATTTAAAGAAGCGGGTCAGGTTTTTGAAGCGATTTATAATCTGGATAAAAAAGACGAAGGAAATTTATACAATGCTTCGATTTTAGCATTACAGGCTCAGGATTTTGATTTAGCATTAAAATACTTGTATGAGTTGAAAAAAATCAATTATTCCGGTGAAGGAACGATGTACTACGCTGTAAATAAAGCTTCCGGAAATGAAGAATCTTTTAATTCGGATGCCGACCGTAAAGCATCAATGAAATTAGGTGTACACGAAAAACCAAGAGACGAAAAAGTGCCTTCGAAAAGAGGAGAGATCTATAAAAATATCGCCTCTATCTTAGTGCATCAGGGAAAAATTGATGAAGCTAAAAAAGCGATCAGCGAAGCAAAAGCAGCAAATCCTGGTGATACCAGTTTAATGTTGGCGGAAGCAAATTTATATTTGGATGCGAAAGATTTTACCAACTATAAGCGAATCATCACCGAAGTATTGGAAAAAGATCCAAACGATGCTGATTTGTTGTTTAACTTAGGTGTGATCAGCACAAATTCCGGTGATATCGAAGATGCCAAAAAATATTACAAACGTGCTATCGAAGTGAATCCAAACTATTTTAATGCCTACAATAACTTAGGTGCATTAATGTTGTTTGGTGAGGACAAAATGGTAAAAGAGATGAACTCTTTAGGAACTACTCCAAAAGACAACAAGCGATTTGACGAGTTAAAAGCAAAACGTAATAAAATGTATACGGATGCTTTACCGTATTTTGAAAAAGCATTGCAGATCGAACCAAAAGAACCAAATATCAAAGCGGTATTGTTAAACGCTTATCAGGTGTTGGAAATGGATGCGAAATACAAAGCATTAAAAGCACAGAAATAATAACAATAAAAAAACCGAAACGTTGAGTTTCGGTTTTTTTTTTATACTATTTTTTTGATGACACGGAGATTATGAGAATGCCTTCCGGTGTCGACATTGTAAATTCCAAGATGATCCAGTCGGTCAATACGGACTTTTCCGTGGGCGTGAATGATATAGTTGTTTTCCATAATCATTCCCACATGGATAATTTTTCCTTCTTCATTATCAAAAAAGGCCAAATCGCCCGGTTCACTTTCTTCTATAAAACTCAACGCTTCGCCTTGTGTGGCTTGTTGTGAAGCGTCCCGTAAAATCGAATAGCCGTTCAGTTTGTACACCATTTGTGTAAAACCCGAACAATCGATTCCAAAAGGTGTTTTGCCACCCCATAAATACGGCGCATTCAGATACATAAAAGCGGTTTTGATCAATTCCGATTTGGGCTTGATACCACAAATTTTTACGCCTTCGAATGCAAACTGAGCCGTGTTAATTTCCGGGAAATCCAAAAACGACAGCGAACTGCCAATCGGAATTGGAATCAGAAAGTTATTCGGAGTGGTAATATACTCGATCAGATCGGCATTTAATATGGCAGCCGAATTGGAGATGGCCTGATACTGTTCTTCTGAAATTAGCTGAAACTGTTTATTGTCAACCCAACCTTCGTAACCGTCGAATGCCAGTTTTATTTTAGCCCAATTGGTGGTTTGCTCTAAAATTTTGAAATGTTCCCCAAATAAAACCTGGGAAACTAATTCGCTTCTGTCGTTGGATTCGGCACGTAATGGTACAATAGCAAGATTACAAATTGCAAACATTCAGATTGATTTTAAAGTGAATGATGCGCCTTAAATCTTTCCGGGAAACCCGCCCGATTTAAAACGCATCATTTAAAAATTCTAATTAAGCTCTTTCGATCACAATAGCCGAAGCACCACCACCACCATTACAGATAGCAGCTGCACCGATTTTGGCATTGTTTTGTTCTAAAACGTTTAATAACGTAACTACGATACGCGCTCCGGAACATCCCAGCGGGTGACCTAAAGATACTGCACCACCGTTTACGTTTACTTTATCATTTTCCAATCCTAAGATTTTAGCATTTGCCAATCCTACTACAGAGAACGCTTCGTTAAATTCGAAGAAATCAACGTCAGCAAGTGCGATTCCAGCTTTGTCTAATGCTTTTGGTAATGCTTTTGCAGGTGCTGTTGTAAACCATTTTGGCTCTTGTGCAGCATCGGCATAACTTTTAATATAAGCAAGCGGTTTTAAACCAAGAGCGTTGGCTTTATCTTCGCTCATTAATACTACTGCAGCAGCTCCGTCGTTGATTGTAGAAGCGTTTGCGGCCGTTACAGTTCCGTCTTTTGTAAATACAGCGTTTAGAGTAGGAATCTTGTCTAATTTTACGTTAGTATATTCCTCATCTTTTGTAACCATGATCGGATCGCCTTTACGTTGCGGAACGGCTACCGGTACGATTTCATTGTCAAATTTATTCGCATCCCATGCTTTTGCCGAACGCTCATACGATTGAATCGCAAAAGCATCCTGCTCTTCACGGGTGATTTTATATTCTGTAGCACATAAATCGGCAGAAACACCCATAGCGTTGTTATCGTATGCATCGGTTAAACCGTCTTTCTGCATACCATCTACCATAGAAGCCGGGCCAAATTTATATCCGTTTCGTAAATGTACGTAGTGTGGAATCAAACTCATGTTTTCCATACCTCCGGCTACCACGATTTCAGCATCACCGGCCATAATAGCCTGCGCACCTTGCATAATGGATTTCATACCTGAGGCACATACTTTGTTTACTGTTGTACAAACTACGGAATTCGGTAGTCCTGCGTAAATAGCCGCCTGACGTGCGGGTGCCTGACCAACTCCGGCCTGAACCACATTACCCATTATTACTTCGTCAACCAGGTTCGGATCTAAATTGATCTTGTTTAAGGCTCCTTTTATTGCAGTAGCTCCCAATTGTGGCGCTGTTACAGTAGATAAAGCACCCATAAAGCTTCCTATCGGTGTTCTAACCGCTGAAACGATTACTACTTTTTTACTCATGATTATTAGTTGTTGGTTTGTTATTATTCTTGAAGTTGCGAATTTAACCAATTTTGCGCATATATATATAGTGTGCCGTTATTTTCTTAGGGTTGACCACCGAATACTTTACTTACAAATGTTTTCGGAAGCCTATAAATGCTGGAAAATCGCTTCGGGTAATGAAATTGTAAATTTTTTGTAATTTCTATGTTGTTGACAGTGAAATAGTTTTCAGAAAAAAGTAAAAAAAATGAAAAAAATACTCGAAAATACTTGCAGAAAATGGAATGTTGTTCTACATTTGCAACCGCAAACAAGGAAGTAAATTCCTTACTAAGCAGGAGAGGTGCCGGAGTGGTAACGGAGCAGATTGCTAATCTGTCGACGGGTAACCGTCGCCAGGGTT
>NZ_JASLCE010000128.1 GCF_030146175.1 Flavobacterium sp.
TTATACTTCTCAATCCTTACCAAAAAAGCATTGCCACATTGCCAGATTGACTTATACGAACGCAACAAAGCAGACGATAGTTTCGGTTTTGGCGTTGTTTTTTCCGATGAAACCTTAAGTGAGTTCTTAACCAAAGATCCCAAATCATACGAATTAATACGCAGTCGCTTTGCCTATTGGGACGACCTGGATGTTGCCCGCGACGGTGAAGTCGTTCGGATTACCGGCAATGGTTTTTGCGGTTGTTCCCGGAAAACATTATTGGAATTACTACAGCAGCGTTGCCGCGAAGAAGGCGTTAACCTGCATTTTGAATCGAATATTACCGATCTTTCCCAATTTAGCGACAGTACCTATATTGTAGTCTCGGACGGTATTAACAGTATTTTCCGCGATCAGATGCCTGCCGATTTCGGTACGCAAAAAGTACTCAAAAACAATCGTTTTGTGTGGATGGGTTCTACGCGACCACTGGATGCTTTTACGTATTTTTTCCGGACAACACCCTATGGAACATTTGTCGCACATACCTACCAATATGAAGCCGGACGCAGTACCTGGATTTTTGAATGTTCGGACGAAACCTGGCAAAAAGCCGGTTTTTCGGAAACCGATGAAGCCGACACTATTCTAAAACTAGAGCATTTATTCAAAGAAGAACTAGACGGTCATTCCTTGATTTCCAATCGTTCGCATTGGCGACAGTTCCCGGCGATTACCAATTCCAACTGGTCTAAAGACAATATTGTTTTATTGGGTGATGCCAAAGCAACCGCTCACTATTCCATTGGTTCAGGTACCAAACTAGCCATGGAATGCGCTATTGCGCTTTCGGAAGCCGTTAGTAAACATCCGGATGATGTTAAAGCAGCCTTTGATCAATACGAAAAAGTACGCCGTAACCGTGTCGAAATGATTCAATATGCCGCAAATGTATCGTTGGATTGGTTCGAACATATGGACCGTCATAACCAACACGATTTTATGCAGTTTGCTTTTGGCGTGATGACCCGATCCAAAAAAGTTACCTTTGAAAATATGGCCTTACGCGATAGCACCTTTACACAAAAAGTCCTATCCGAATTCAATACCAAACACCAAAATAAACCGGAAACACCGGCCGCATTTACCCCATTTCAATTACGGGAAATGATTCTAAAAAACCGAATCGTAATGAGTCCGATGGGACAATATTCTGCCGAAAACGGTTTGGTTTCCGATTGGCATTTTATGCATTACGGATCGCGTGCCACAGGTGGTGTTGGTCTGATTTTAACCGAGATGACAGCCATTTCCGAAACCGGACGTATCACTTTAGGTTGTCCGGGTATTTACACTAAAGAACAACTAGTTAACTGGAAAAGAATAACCGATTTTATTCATCAGAATTCCGATTCCAGGATAGGCATTCAACTGGGGCATTCCGGACGAAAAGGCGCGATTAAAAAACCGTGGGAAGGAACACAGGAACCCATTGAAAATCCGTGGAACTTATTGTCGGCTTCGGCAATTGCTTATAACGAAAAAATGGCCGTTCCAAAAGAAATGGATCTCCACGATATGGAACAAATCCTAAACGAGTTTGTACAGGCAACTAAAAACGCCGACGAAGCCGGTTTTGACATGATCGAACTTCAGGCGCATCACGGTTTTCTGTTAGCCTCATTCCTGTCGCCATTAACCAACAAACGTCAGGATAGTTTTGGCGGTAGTATCGAAAACCGCTTAAAATTCCCATTATTGGTTTTTACAGCGATGCGTGCTGCATTTCCGGAACACAAACCGATGTCGGTACGAATTTCGGCATCCGACTGGGCCGAAAACGGGCTTACGGAAGCAGACAGTATTCTAATTGCTCAGGCTTTTAAAAATGCCGGTGCCGATATCATCAATGTCTCAACCGGAAATACGGTAGCCACACAACAACCGGTTATGGGTCGAATGTGGCAAACACCTTTTTCCGATACGATTCGCAACACCGTTTCCATTCCTACTATTACCACCGGTTATATCCAGGATATTGATCAAATCAATACCATCCTTTTAAATGGCCGTGCTGATCTGGTAGCATTGGGACGACCATTATTACTCGATGCGAATTTTGTTCGAAATGCACAGGCCTACGAGCAATATCAAACGGATGATATCCCAAAACAATACCGTATGGGAATCTCCCATTTATATCCGCTAAAAGGTTCCGAGCGAAAAGCGACCGAGGGTATGAAAAAATTACTAAAACCGGAAAGCCATAAAAAAGCCTGATACAACACCAACAGTTTAACTACCCCAAAAATGAATCATTACCACGATAATTTCGCACATGATAACCTTCCGGCTTTAAAACTACAGCCGGAATACCTTTTTGATCATCCGGATTTTGAGTTCCCCGAAAACCTGAATTGTGTAGCGCCTTTACTGGATATCCATATTAAAGAAGGCCGCGGCAATCAAATCGCAATCCGCACGTTTGATTCGGTTTGGACGTATCAGGATTTATATGACAAAGCCAATCAGATTGCCAATTACCTGATCGACGATACCGGTTTTATTTCCGGAAATCGGGTTTTAATCCGTTCTGCCAACAATCCGATGTTTGTAGCGTGTTGGTTTGCGGTATTAAAAGCCGGTGGTATCGTAGTGGCTACAATGCCATTATTACGGGAAAAAGAATTGTCCGTAATGGTCGAAAGTGCGCAGATTAGTCATGCTTTTTGCGATTACCGCCTACGGGATGAAATGGATCTGGTAACGGAACCCGCCTTAAAAAAAGTACTCTATTTTGACGGTTCGGAACAAAATGAACAGGAACTTGAAAAAGCAATAGCCCAAAAATCAATACAATTCGAGAACTATCCTACCCGATCGGATTCCGTGTCTTTAATCGGATTTACATCCGGAACAACCGGAAAGCCCAAAATGACCGCTCATTTTCATCGGGATGTGATCCTGATCTGCGAAGCTTTTCCAAAATATTCGCTACAACCAAAACCGGATGACGTTTTTACCGGAAGTCCGCCGCTAGGGTTTACCTTTGGTTTGGGCGGATTGGTATTATTCCCGTTTTATTATGGCGCCTCGACTTTTTTAATTGAAAAACCAAGTCCCGAAATACTGCTGCAAGCCATTCAGGAATACAAAATCACGGTTTGTTTTACCGCTCCGACCGCCTGGCGCATTTTGACAACAAAAGTTAAAGATTATGATATTTCTTCGTTACGAAAGTGTATTTCTGCTGGAGAAACATTACCTTTAAAGGTATGGGAAGACTGGTACAATGCCACCGGACTAAAAATTATTGACGGAATCGGCGCGACCGAAATGCTGCATATTTTTATATCGTCTAACGAAGACAATATTAAAAAAGGTGCTACCGGCGTACCCATTCATGGTTACGAAGCCAAAATCGTCGATAAAAAAGGGAATGAAGTGGCAACCAACGAACCCGGAAGACTTGCCGTTCGCGGGATTACCGGTTGTCGTTATTTAAACCGTACCGACAAACAGAAAGAATATGTACAAAACGGATGGAATCTTACCGGAGATATCTTCCGTAAGGATGAAGACGGTTATTTTTGGTTTGTAGCCCGTGGAGACGACATGATCATTTCTTCAGGCTATAATATTGCAGCCATCGAGGTGGAAAATGTATTGCTCACCCATCCGGAAATTGCCGAGTGTGCCGTTGTTGGATTGCCCGACGAAGAACGGGGCATGTTGGTCTGCTCCTATATTGTTTTAAAAGACAAAACCAAGGCTTGCCCTGATTTGGGTAAAGCCATTCAAAACTGGTTTAAAGAAGTGGCAGCGCCCTATAAATATCCACGGGAAGTTCGTTTTATGGACAATCTGCCCAAAACAGAAACCGGCAAAATACAGCGTTATAAACTAAAACAGTAATACTATGAGAAAAGCATTTGTAGTTTTTAGCATAACCGTTTTATCCATCACGGCTATACTGATTTACGTCAATTGGAAATTCAGTTTTTTACTTTTGATTTTTATCCCGTTGGTGCTAATGGGCTTACACGACATGTACCAGTCCAAACAAAGCATCAAACGCAATTTCCCATTATTGGGGCGTATGCGGTATCTTTTGGAATCTATCGGACCCGAAATGCGTCAGTATTTTATCGAAACCGATACCGAAGGAAAACCTTTTAACCGACTACAGCGCAGTTTGGTGTACCAACGCAGTAAAAAAGAAACCGATTCGATGCCATTCGGAACGCAATTAAACGTATACGAACCGGGCTACAAATGGATCAACCACAGTATTAAAGCCATTCCTTTTTCGGAAGTGGATTCCAATCCGAAAATTAAGATCGGATCGTCCCAATGCGAAAAGCCCTATATGGCGAGTCTTTTTAACATCAGTGCGATGAGTTACGGATCGCTCAGTAAAAATGCGATTCTGGCTTTAAATTCCGGAGCCAAACAAGGCGGTTTCTATCACAATACCGGCGAAGGTGGTCTTTCGCCCTATCACCTTGAAAATGGAGGCGATATCGTATGGAATATTGGTACCGGTTATTTTAGCTGTCGTGATAATGAAGGGCGATTTTCGTACGACGAGTTTACCAAAAGGGCCACATTGGACAATGTAAAAATGATTGAAATAAAATTCTCGCAAGGTGCTAAACCCGGACATGGCGGAATTTTACCCAAACAAAAAGTTACCGACGAAATCGCAGCGATCCGATTGGTTCAAAAAGGACAGGATATCATTTCCCCTCCCAGACATTCGGCTTTTAGTACACCTTTGGAATTGATGGATTTTATCAAACTCCTGCGAAAAGGTTCCGGTGGAAAACCAATCGGCATGAAAATATGTATTGGTAACAAATCGGAGTTTCTAGCCATTTGTAAAGCCATGGTACAAACCCAGACCTATTTCGACTTTATAACCGTAGATGGTGGCGAAGGTGGTACCGGTGCTGCACCTCAGGAATATTCCGATCACGTGGGAATGCCATTACGCGAAGCACTGGCTTTTGTTTACGATAGTTTAAACGGTTTTGGTATCAAAAATGAAATTAAAATCATCGCCAGTGGTAAGGTTGTTACCGGTTTTGATATTATAAAATGCCTTTCTATTGGTGCTGATGTCTGCAATTCGGCACGTGGGATGATGTTTGCACTCGGTTGCATTCAGGCCTTGGAATGCCATGCGAATACGTGCCCGACCGGTGTAGCTACTCAGGATCCAAAGCTGGTAAAAGGATTGGTTCCGGAAGAAAAAAGTATACGGGTTGCCCGTTTTCAGCACGAAACGGTAAAAAGTGCGATGGAATTAATGGCCTCTGCCGGAATTGAACATCCGGACGACGTAGATCGTACCGTGATCAGTGCCCGTGTGAGCGGAACCAAAATCGAAACCTATTACGAAATGTACCCTGAAATTGACAAAGGTTGTTTGCTGAATGAGAATACCGTTCCGACAGCTTTTCAGTTTTTCTGGAAAAAGGCAACCGCCGAAAGTTTTTAATCCCCTATAATTCAAAAAATGAATCACATCTTTATAAAAACCGAAAAAGTACGCTTCCAACATGTCGACTATGCCGGCATTGTTTTTTATCCCCGTTTTCTCGAAATGCTCAATTGCCTTGTGGAAGACTGGTTTGAAGAAGCCTTGGGTCGTCCTTTTTCCAAAATGCATGAAACCAACGGCATCCCAACCGTCGATTTAAAAGTACAGTTTAAAAAAGCCGCCCGATTAGGCGAAACGCTCACTAAAAAATTATGGGTTAAACATCTCGGTGGCGCTTCCATCCTATGCGGTTTCCGGTTTGAAGACGAAGCCGGAGCAACTTGTCTGGAAGGCGAAGTTACCTTGGTCAATGTCGCTTTTAACCCAAATCGGGATGGTATAAAAGCCGAAGCTTTTAACGACGATATGAAACACAAAATAAACCAATACCTACTGGTTACCTTGTAACCCTACTAAACCTCAAAACTAAAATGGAATTTTCAAAGTTTAAAGCGGCAACCGTTCAGACGGCACCGGTCTTTCTAAATGTAGAAAAAACGGTCGACAAAGCCATTTCGATTATCCGGGAAGCTGCCGCCAACGGTGCGGAATTAATCGCTTTTCCGGAAGTATTCGTAGCCGGTTATCCCTACTGGAATTGGATTATGACTCCGGTACAGGGAAGCAAATGGTATGAAAGACTCTATAAAAATGCTGTTGCTGCAGACGATCCGGAGATCAAACGAATCCAACAGGCCGCACAGGAAAACAACATCCATGTTGTAATCGGTATTAACGAACGTGGCACCAGTTATGGTGAAATTTACAATACGAACCTTATCATCGACAATGCCGGTCAGCTGATTGGAAAACACCGAAAACTGGTACCGACCTGGGCCGAAAAACTCACCTGGACTTCCGGCGACGGTTCTTCACTAAAAGTATACCCAACTAAAGTAGGTCCGATCGGAACGTTGGCCTGTGGCGAAAACACCAATACTTTGGCACGGTTTACGCTATTATCGCAAGGCGAACTTGTCCATATCGCGAATTACATTTCGCTGCCGGTTGCGCCACCCGATTATAATATGGCCGAAGCGATCAAAATTCGCGCAGCAGCCCATTCCTTCGAGGGAAAACTATTTACAATTGTATCCTGTTCGACAATTTCACAAGAGATTATGGACATTTTAAAAGAAGATGTTCCGGATGCCGAAACCTTACTAACCCGTAAAAATTCCGCATTTTCCGGATTTATCGGTCCGAATGGCGCGGTGATCGGTGAACCAATTATTGACGACGAAGGGATTGCTTACGCCGAAATCGACCTGTCAAAATGCATTCAGCCCAAACAAATGCACGACATATTAGGGCATTATAACCGTTTTGATATTTTCGATTTGCGTGTAAATACCGCTCCGACCCGAAAAATTACCTTTATTAATTCACACGAAGAGTTTAACGCAAAATAATCATGGAAGACCAATTTAATGATGACGTTATCGGGAGAGCCCGGGTAAAAGACACCCCGGAACTCGAAGCCTATTATAAAGAACTGGAAACACTTGGTGCCGGTGCCTTATGGACCGTCGCTAATGATATCGAACCTTGGGAACCGCGAACGTCTTCCGTTCCGATGCTGTGGAAATACGAAAACCTGCGCGAACTGGTTTTAAAATCATCCGAACTCGTTACTCCCGAACAAGCCGGGCGTCGTGTAGTATATCTGGTGAATGACAAACGTAAAGATGTGAGTGCAGCCGTAGGATGGCTCTACACCGGAATTCAGGTTACCCGTCCCGGAGAAAGCACTTCGGCACACCGCCATAAAGCATCCGCGCTTCGTTTTATAATGGAAGGCTCTGGCGGTTATACTATTGTTGATGGTAATAAAATCATGCTTGAAGTAAACGATTTTGTAATCACACCAAACTCCACCTGGCACGAACACGGCGTTGAGGAAAACGGAAAAACCTGTATCTGGCAGGACGGACTGGATATTCCGCTTGTAAATGCTCTGGAAGCCAACGATTATGCCGTTTTTGACGGTAAGCAACCGCTCGAAGCACCTTTAAATTATTCGCCGTTAACCTATGGCGGAGCGGCGGGCTTCATTCCGGCCGATACGGTTTGGGATAAACCCTATTCGCCCCTTTTTAAATATTCCTGGACATCGGTTTATCCGGCATTACAGGAAGCCGCAAAAGTAAACGAAGGATCGCCTTACGACGGCGTTATCATGGATTACACCAACCCACTCACCGGTGGACCGGTAATGCAAACGATGGGTGCATCTATGCAATTATTACGCCCCGGCCAACATACCAAAGCGCACAAACATACCGGATCGATCATCTACCAATGCGCCAAAGGCAACGGTTATTCCATTATCGGTGGAAAACGATACGACTGGAAAGAACGGGATATTTTCTGTGTACCTTCCTGGGTTTTCCACGAACACGTAAATCTTTCCGAAACCGAAGATGCCTGCTTATTTTCGTTTAACGACCTTCCGGTGATCAAATCATTAGGACTGTATCAGGAAATAGCTTACCCCGACAATAACGGATACCAAATAGTAAATTAATCATAAATGAAACTCGCTACTTACAAAATTAACCATACCGCTCCCCGTTTGGGAGTTGTTCAGGACAACCATATGATTGACCTGGAAGATGTTGCCAAAATCAAAAAAGAAACCCTACCGTTAACGATGCTGGAACTCATCGATGCCGGATTGGATGAGGTACACCGAATCCAGCAATTAATAGACAGTCTGACAGAAGAGGAAAAAAGCAATTGCTACTACCCGTTGTCAAATGTTACCTTCCTTGCTCCGATTCCAAAACCGCGTAAAAACATCATCGGAATTGGTCTTAACTATACCGAACACGTGGCTGAAAGTGCGCGTACACTAGATACTTCTAAAGAACTACCACAACAACCCGTTATTTTTTCAAAACCGCCAACAGCTGTTATTGGAACCGATGACTATATTATCCATAATCCGAAACTAACGCAACAATTGGACTGGGAAGTGGAATTAGCAGTGATCATCGGAAAAAAAGGGAAATATGTCTCTAAAGAAGAAGCTTTGGATCATGTATTCGGTTATACGGTGATCAACGACATTAGCGCTCGTGACTGTCGTCGTTCCGGACAATGGATTGTTTCGAAAGGACAAGATACTTTTGCCCCAATGGGACCGGTTTTAGTGACCAAAGACGAAATTCCGGATCCGCATAACCTAAACCTTTCATTAACCCTTAATGGCGTTGAAAAACAAAGCTCCAATACCAAATTCATGCTCTTTAACATCAACGATCTCATTGAAGATTTAAGCACGGTTTTCACCCTTGAACCGGGCGATATTATAGCTACCGGAACACCGGCTGGCGTAGGCGCCGGAAGATCGCCTCAGGAATGGATGTGGGATGGCGACATTGTTAAAGCAACAGTTGAGAACATTGGAACTATAACGAATACTATCAAAACATTAAATTAAAATAAGAACACCTTTTATATAATGAAAAAATACAGAATCGGCCAGATTGTTCCCAGTTCCAACGTTACGATGGAAACCGAAATTCCGGCTATTTTCCGTTCGCGTGAAACCCTTTTACCGGAACGTTTTACCTTCCATTCGAGTCGGATGCGAATGAAAAAAGTGACCAAAGAAGAACTCGAAGCTATGGATGCCATGAGCCTTAAATGCGCTCAGGAATTATCCGATGCGCATGTCGATGTAATGGGCTATGCCTGTTTGGTTGCGATTATGAGCATGGGGCGTGGTTATCATTGCGTTTCGGAAGTAAACCTGCATCAGGAAACAGTACAAAACAACTTCCCTACGCCAATTGTAACCAGTGCCGGAGCTTTGATCAACGGATTAAAAGTACTCGGTGCAAAAAAAGTTGCCGTGATTACCCCTTATATGCGTCCGCTAACCGACATGGTGGTCGATTATATCGAACATCAGGGCTTTGAAGTAGTCGATTCCATTGCTTTGGAAATTCCCGACAACCTTGAAGTTGCCGCTCAGGATCCGATGAATCTTTTGGAAATATACAAAAGACTTAACCTGGAAGGTGTAGACGTTATCGTCGCTTCAGCTTGTGTGCAAATGCCGTCACTTGAAGCTATTGATCAAATTCAAAAAGAAACCGGAATTCCGGTTACTTCGGCTGCCGTTTGTACCACCTACGAAATGATGAAAAAATTAGGCTTGGAAGCAAAGGCATCGATCGGAGGCGAATTACTTAGCGGGAAATACTAAGATCCTCAATAACATTTCGTTAAAATCCTGTATTTTTTACAGGATTTTTTTATTTGGCACCTTAGCATTCTGCAATCGAAACCTTCAAAATGAGTGCATTTTGCTCCAGTAGCCTAATATTCTAATTTACATTCCCAATGTTAACCCTAAAAAAAGCAGTATTATTCGATTTATGCCATTCAATTTTATTTTATTCTTTACATATTGACACAAAAACAAATAATCACAAATCGAATAACTACTTAAATTAAAATAAAACTGTTAATTTTTTTTAAATAATAACAGTTCAACATAAACATTTAAAAACTTTTTAACAAAAAACAATTTTAGTCTTAAAAAAAGTGAGAAAAAATTAATTCTCACATAATGAGAATAATTTAATTCTCAAAACATTCTCTTTATAGTATTTTTGTACTAATATTGTTATGCGAAATAATTACAGTTTTTAACAAAATGCGGATCTGTGTAATTATAACAGTAGTTTTTTAAGTGATCAATGACTAATAAGCCATTACGTACATTTCTATTAGTGCTGTTGTCTTCTCAGTTTGTTTTTGCCCAAACAGAAGAGATGACCCGAAAAGAGATTTCTAAAATGATTGCTAAATCCAGCAATCATATGCTAAATCTGGAATGTGAAAAATCGCTTATCGCCGCTAAAAACGCACTCAACGAAGCCTACCGGATTAACGATAAAGTCCTGATAGCCAAAGCCTACAACATTATCGGACTCAACCATGAGGAATTCTCCGATTTTAAAAAAGCGGTACAGTACTATGAAAAAGGCCTCCGCTACGCCAATCAAACCGATAACGATACGATAAAAGACTGGCTACACAACAATCTGGCGAGTGCTTACTGCTATCACAAGCTCGATTTTGAAAAAGGAATCGAACATTACAAAATCGGACTCTATTATTCCGAAAAACTAAAAGACAGTAGCGAAATCATCTATACGCGACTAAATATCGCCAGCGCCTATTTCGAAACCAAAAAATACGACGAAGGATTCAAATACCTGGTCGGACTGGAAAAACAGATCCTTAAAGGGACTGAACTGGAAGCCCAGATATCCCTTAACTCCTTATTAGGCTCCTACTACACCCATTCCAATAATTTTGCAAAGGCAGAAGCCTTTTATAAAACCGCACTGGAGCTTTGTCAAAAAAACAAGGTCGAATTCCTGCAAACCAACGCCTGTGATCTCTACAAAGAGTTTTCTCAGTATTATTTTAAGATCAAAGACTTTGAAAACGCCTATTTTTATCTTGAAAAATACACAACCACAAAAGAGCAGATTTATAACGAAGAACGCATCAACGAAGTAAAAAAAGCCGGTAGTCAGATTGAACTGGACGAATACAAAAGGCTAGTATCGCAAATTGAAAGTGAAAAACAACTTCAAGCCAGAAGTTTACAGCAATCGCGCATTATTGTGGTATTGTTTATCATTACACTTATCTTTTTGTTGTTATTTCTCTTTTCATTATACAAAAACAATGAAATCCGTAAAAAGATCAATAACGAGCTTAAAATTGCCAATAAACAATTAAAAGAAGCCAAAGATCAGGCCGAAGAAGTTTCCCAACTCAAATCGCAATTTATCTCCACGATTAGCCACGAATTGCGTACACCGCTCTATGGCGTGGTAGGAATCACCGATATTATTACCGACGAACACAAAGAGCTTTCGGAAAGTTCGTATCTGAAATCCATAAAATTTTCGCCCAAATATTTATTGTCGCTGGAAAATCATATTTTACAGGTCTATAAAATTGATGAAAACAAGATCAAACTGGAAAATTCGGCGTTTAACATTATCGAGGACTTACATCTGGTAACCGACAGTTTGATGTTTTTGGCTGAAAAAAACAAAAACAGATTGCTACTTGAAGTAGACGAAGACATCCCTACGTTACTGATTGGTGATCGGGTACGTTTGTCTCAGATTTTTATGAATCTGATCGGAAATGCGCTTAAATTCACCCATAAAGGCCGCGTTAAAATCACCGCGCAAATTGAAAAAATTGAAGGCACGATTTATTACCTCCGTTTTGAAGTGATCGATAACGGGATTGGTATCGCCGAAGAAGATCAGGAAAAGGTTTTTGAAAAATTTGTCCAGATCGAACGCAAGGAAGACGATTATCAGGGAACCGGTCTCGGACTTCCGATTGTAAAACAACTCGTAACGCTGTTTAACGGCGAAATCAGTATTAAAAGTAAAGAAAACGTAGGAACAACCATGACGGTGATTATTGGCTTTGATTCGGATCCGGAAGAAATCAAATACTATACGGATAACCTCGAGGTGGAATACGCTTTGGAGCAAAGCTATCGCGTATTGGTTGTTGAAGACAATAAAATCAATCAGATTGTCACCAAAAAAATCCTGGACGACAATAATTTCCCGAATGTGATTGTCGATAACGGTTTCCACGCGCTGGATCTTTTGCAAAAAGAAACGTTCGATGTGGTGTTAATGGACATTAACATGCCGGCTATCAATGGTTTTGAAACCACCAAACGTATTCGCGAATTAGGCATCAACATTCCGGTTATTGCATTGACCGCTTTCGACAAACAGGAAATTTCCGAACAGGTATTTGCCGCCGAGATGAATGGTATCATTATCAAACCGTTTGAACCCAAGCAACTGTGCAAAATGATTGTGCAGCTGTGCGGAACAAATCCATAACACATTATTCCGGGCTTTATTTTTTAGAATCGCATAACTTTCCTACTTTTACTATTCTTATCTGACAGCCGCCATCAAATGATTAAAATTCTGCTCCTGGAAGACGACTTAGTACTCTCAAAAGAAATCAGTGACTTTTTAAAAACAAAGGACATTGCGTGTGATTGCGTATTCGACGGAGAAGTCTTTTTCCGCCAATTACGTTCCGGACAATACAATATTTACTTACTGGACATTAACGTCCCGAAAATCAACGGACTGGATGTATGCAGTCAGATTCGGGAAACCGACCAGACGACGCCTATCCTGATGATCAGCGCTTATGGCGATCTTAACGACAAAATGGATGCATTTCAATTGGGTGCCGACGATTATCTGGTAAAACCGTTTCATCTGGAAGAACTGTTGATTCGGGTTTTAGCCCTGTTACGACGTAGTGCAACACCGCAAAACGAGGAAAAAATAATCGTGATTGACGACCTTGAAATCGCACCCACTTCGATGACGGTAAAACGAGCCGGCACCACTGTTGAGCTTACACAGAAAGAATACCAGCTGTTATTATTACTGGCCAAAGCCAAAGGTAGAACACTTTCCAAACAGACCATCTCGGAACAGATTTGGGATTCTCATTTTGACACCAATCTGAATACCATCGAAGTGTATATTAATTTCCTTCGAAAAAAAATCGATAAAAACCACGAGAACAAACTCATTCATACCCGACCGGGTTTTGGGTATTACCTAAAAGACGAATAAAATGACGTTAAAGAGACGTATAGCCGTAAATGTCAGTATTGCGTTTTCCGTAATTTACGGTATATCGGCTATATTTATCTATATCTCATTCTCTACCTTCCGGAAAGAAGAGTTTATGGAACGTCTCGAAGAAAAAGCACTAACCACTACTAAACTATTACTTGAAGTAAAAGATATAGACAATCAGATTTTAAAGCTTATCGATCAAAATACAATCAATAAACTTTACAATGAAAAGACGTTGATTTTTGATAGCAATTACAAACTGATTTATAGTAGTATCGACGACGCTTCGGTAAAATGGGATGTCAATTTTCTGCAGAAAATAAAAAAACACAAACGGGTTTATACGATCGAAAAAGAGAAAGATGTATTGGGCGTTTTTCATATTTATAACAATACCGATTATTATATTATTATTGCCGCCGAAGACAAATCCGGGATGAGTAAACTGGAATTTTTATACCAGATTCTGATCTTGTCGTTTTTTATCGGAACCACACTGGTATGGGTTACCACCTATTTCCTGATTCGGAAATCACTGGAACCGCTTGATAATTTCCAAAAGATCATCACCAGTATTTCGATTAACAAACTAAATACTCAGATTATCGAATCATCCAAATCGGATGAGATCAATTTACTTTCCAAAGCCTTTAACCAGATGTTGTTGCGTATCGAACGTTCGTACCTCGCACAAAAAGAATTTACCTCAAATGCCTCTCATGAATTGCGCACACCGATCAGCCGGTTGACTTTACAGTTGGAAAATCTGATACAACAAGGCGGTCATAGCGAGCATACACTCAATTACCTGAATAATATGAGTAAGGATGTCAACCAGATATCCGACTTGATCAACTCGTTATTGCTACTGGCACAAATCAATGCGTCCAGTTTTGGTACCAATTTCCAACAAGTGCGCATTGACGAAATCATTTTTCAGGTTTATGAAAAAACGATTAAAAACTTCCCGGATTTCCAAATGAATTTTGAAATCGGAAATACCGAATCCGATCTGGAAATCAAAGGAATAACCTCATTATTGGAGATCGTTTTTGCCAATCTTTTTAAAAATGCCTATCTTTATTCGTACGACCGTAAAGTAAATGTGATCATTGAAGACAATCCAACGGGGAATATTCAGATTCGATTGATCAATAAAGGAGAAAAACTTTCCCCGGAAGAAGAAAAGAAAATTTTCAACTCGTTTGTTCGAGGAACCAAGAATCAAAAAATTCAGGGTTCCGGTTTGGGACTTCGCATCGCCAAACGTATTCTGGATTTACATAAGGCACAATTAGCCTATACGTATGACGATACTTCCGAACAACACGAATTCACGCTCACTTTCCCGGTTTAAAACACCTTTTCCCGATTCATCTATACCTTTTTAAGCTTTTTTTAAGGTCGGCTTTAAGGCTGTTTTAAGGTTACTGCCTGCATCTTTGTAACAAATTAAACTCTTTATAGATGAAAGTAGCTCCTTTTATACTATCACTGCTGTTTTTCCAGTTGGCCTTTTCACAAAAGAATATTTCGCTAAAAGACTGTGAAGATGCCATGCAGAAAAACAATTTCCAGTTACTGGCCGAACAATACAATATCACCGCGGCACAGGCTGCTGTTATTCAGGCCCGGATCTGGGATCATCCGAATATGTCATTGGCTTTTAACGCTCTGAATCCCGAAGACAAACGGTATTTCGACGTGGGCAAAAACGGACAAAAAGCCGTTGCTGTAGATCAGCTGATTCATATTGGCGGTAAAAAACGCAACGAGATCAAGCTGGCAAAATCCAATGTGGCACTGGCCGAATTGCAATTTGAAGAATTAATGCAGGATCTAAAACACGAACTGCGTCAAAGCTTTTATACGGTCTTTTTCGATCAGAAGAAAATTGCCAGTATCGAATCGCAAACAGCTCAAATTGAAAGCCTGTTACAATCCTACGAAGTACAGGCCGATAAAGGTAATGTTCCTTTAAAAGATGTGGTACGCCTGCAATCCTTATTGCTAAATCTTAAAAATGATCGCATTGCCATCCAAAAAGACATTGCCGAAAACAAACAAAAACTAACTATTCTTACCGGTATTGACGAAGAATTAACGCCATCGGCTGATGAAAGTGAGCTAATGCTTGTTTTTAATAGTCCGAAATATGCCGAAAGTGAATTGTTTAACATCGCTAAGGAAAAAAATCCGGAGTACCTGAGTGTTCTAAAACAGGTTGAAAACCAGGAATTGGCGGTAAAGCTTCAAAAATCATTATCGGTTCCGGATGTCACAGCCGGTCTGGCCTACGATCAAGTGGGTGGTGCTTTTAAAAATGAGGTAAACTTTACCTTGGGAATTCCATTACCACTTTGGAACCGAAATAAAGGAAATATCAAAATTGCCGAAGCCGAATTAGGTCAGTCAAAAGTGAATAAAGATCAAAAAACACTCGAATTAAAGACGCAAGTAAACAGTTCGCTTTCGATCTGGAAGGAACAGAAAAAAGAATATACGTCCCTGTCGAAATCCATAAACGAAAATCTCGACCTGGTATACAAAGGCGTATTGATGAACTTTCAGCGTCGTAATATTTCGCTATTGGAGTTTACCGATTTTATGGAAAGCTATAACCAAAGTACACTGCAGTTAAACGAAATGCGCAAACAACTGATCCTGTCCGGAGAACAAATCAATCATATCACCAATTCAACCATCTTCTAATATGAAATATCCAATAATAACCTGTCTGTCGCTACTGGCCTTAATTTCGTGTCAGGACAAAGAAAAAAAAGCGGAAATAAAAGAAACTTTTGTGCTGAGCAATAAAATGCTACAAACCACCAAAACAGCTCCGGTGACTTTAGAACCGCTTCGCAACGAACTGAATTATTACGGAAAAATCACAACCGACAACAACAAAACCATTGAGGTATTCCCGGTTGTTGGCGGTAGCGTAGCCAAAGTATATGTGGAATTGGGCGATTATGTTAAAAAAGGACAATTGCTCGCTACGATCCGAAGTACCGAAGTAGCCGATTTTGAAAAAGAGCTCGACGACGCTAAAAATGATGTAATCGTAGCAAAAAACAACCTTAAGGTAGCGCAGGAGTTATTCGAAGGGAAATTAAACGCCGAACGCGATGTTTTGGAAGCCAAAAGCAACTACGATAAGGCCAAATCGCAATTACAACGTATTCAGGAAACCTATAAAATTTACAATATCAAATCGGGCGCTATTTATGAAGTGCGTTCTCCGTTGAGTGGTTTTATCATCCAGAAAGACATCAACGAAAATATGTTACTGCGTAACGACCGAAGCGACAATATTTTCGATATCGCCGAAATCAACGATGTGTGGGCCATTGCCAATGTAACCGAAACGGATATCAACCAGATCAAACTGGGCGAAAACGCAGCTGTAACAACGTTGAGTTATCCGGATAAGGTTTTTAATGGTAAAGTGGATAAGATCTTTAATATTATCGATCCGGATACCAAAGCCATGAAAGTCTTGATCAAATTAAATAACCCGGAATATGTTTTAAAACCGGAAATGCGCGCTTCCATTAAAATCTCCTATATGGAAAGCGACAAAAAAATGTTGGCGGTTCCGGCTTCGGCAGTGATCTTCGACAAAAGCAAAAATTTTGTGGTAGTCTATAAAGACCGAAATAATATCGAAGCCCGACAAGTGGAAGTTTTCCGTCAGGTTGGCGATACGGCTTATATTTCAAGCGGTATCAACGAAGGAGAAAATGTAATGACACAAAACCAGTTGTTAGTTTACGGCGCCCTAAATGAATAGATATGAATAAATTTATCCGAAATATTATTGCTTTTTCCCTCAAGAATAAAGCATTTACGTTTTTCTGGGTCGGTATTCTCGCCATTTCCGGGTTTGTCGCCTTTAAAAACATGCCCATCGAAGCCTTTCCCGATGTAACCAATACGCAAATCATTATTGTTACCGAATGGAACGGTCGAAGTGCCGAAGAAATCGAACGTTTTGTAACGACTCCTATCGAGATCGCGATGAATTCCGTTCAGAAAAAGACGAGTGTTCGAAGTATTACAATGTTTGGTCTTTCGGTAATCAAAATTATTTTTGAAGATGATGTCGACGACTTTTTTGCCCGTCAACAGGTCAATAATCAGCTGCGAACCGTTTCCCTACCCGATGGTGTCGATCCGGATGTTCAGCCGCCTTATGGCCCAACCGGGGAAGTATTCCGTTATGTCTTAAAAAGTAAAGATCGGGATACCCGCGACCTCCTAACCTATCAAAACTGGGTAATCGACCGCCAGTTACGTGCCGTTCCGGGTGTAGCCGATATCGTAGCCTTTGGTGGACAGGAAAAAACCTATGAAATTAGTGTCGATCCGGGACGTTTGTCCAAATATAATATTACGCCGTTGGAAGTATTCGACGCTGTAAATAAAAGTAACCTGAACGTTGGTGGCGACGTGATCGAAAAGAATGGCCAGGCTTACGTAGTTCGTGGTGTGGGATTGCTGAGTTCGATCGAAGACATTCAGAATATCATCGTAGCCGATGCCGGCGGTAATCCGGTTTTGGTCAAAAACCTGGCCGATGTAGCCGAAAGCTCCTACCCGCGTGTAGGTCAGGTCGGACTGGATAAAAACAGTGATGTCGTAGAAGGTATTGTTGTGATGCGAAAAGGAGAAAACCCAAAAGAGGTATTAACCAGCATCAAAGAGAAAATCAACGAGATCAACGAAACGGTATTGCCAAAAGACATCAAAATGGTAACGTTTTACGATCGTGACGATCTGATGAACTTTACGACCGCTACGGTAATGCATAACCTGTTTGAAGGAATCATTTTCGTAACCGTGATTGTATTCCTCTTTATGGCCGACTGGCGAACGACGTTAACCGTAGCCATAATTATCCCGCTATCGCTCCTTTTTGCCTTCCTGTGTTTGAAGTTAAAAGGAATGAGTGCCAACCTACTGTCACTCGGTGCGGTCGATTTCGGGATCATCATTGACGGTGCCGTCGTGATGGTCGAAGGTATCTTTGTGACACTCGACCACCTCGCGCATAAAAAAGGAATGAAAGCCTATAACAAACTGGCTATTGGTAGTGTGATCAAAAAAACCGGTACGGAAATGGGGAAAGCAATTTTCTTCTCCAAACTGATTATTATCACCGCGCTGATTCCGATTTTCTCCTTCCAGAAAGTAGAAGGAAAAATGTTTGCGCCATTAGCCTATACGCTTGGATTCGCATTATTGGGTGCGCTTATTTTTACCCTGACGTTGGTTCCGGTATTGTCGCATATTTTATTAAACAAAAACGTAAAAGAAAAGAACAATCCGTTTGTAAATTTCTGGAACAGGATTGTAGAAAAATCGTTTAACTTCACGTTCAAACACAAACAGAAAACCCTTTTTGTCTCCATTGCCTTTATGGTAGTAACCTTTATTTCGGCGAAATTCTTAGGAACGGAATTCCTGCCGCAATTAAACGAAGGTGCCTTATGGGTAACCGCCGAAATGCCTATTAGTACTTCCCTACCGGAGAGTAACAAAATATCGGCCGAAATACGTACCATACTGGGAAGCTTCCCGGAAGTAGAACAGGTACTTTCGCAAACCGGGCGTAGTAATGACGGAACGGATCCGAATGGTTTCGGTTTCGCCCAATTCCAGGTGGATTTATATCCTAAAAAAGAATGGAAACGCAATATCAGTCAGGAAGAACTGATTGATCAAATGGATACCAAATTAAAACAGATTCAGGGGATTACCTACAACTATTCCCAACCGGTTATCGATAACGTAGCCGAGGCCGTTGCCGGATTTAAAGCTTCCAATGCCGTAAAAATTTATGGTGAAGACCTGAATAAGCTGGACGAACTGGCAGCAAAAGTACTGACACAAATCAAGGGAATCGACGGAATTAAAGACGTGGGAATCCTTCGAAACGTAGGTCAACCGGAAGTGAGCGTAATTCTGGATCGTGGCAAAATGGCCGCTTATGGTGTTACCCTTGCCGATGCACAAGCCGTATTGGAAATGGCCTTTGGTGGAAAAACGGCCACTCAGAAATACGAAGGTGAAAAGAAATTTGACGTTCGGGTTCGTTATACCAAAGAATACCGAAAAGATGAAAATGACCTGTCACAACTTAAGGTGCCGACAATCGACGGTGTCAAAATTCCACTTAAGGAAATTGCAACCGTGAAAAAGATTACTGGTCCGGCGTTTATTTACCGTGATAATACCAAACGTTTTATTGCTGTAAAATTCTCTGTCCGCGATCGTGACCTGGGTAGTACTATTGCCGATGCACAAGCGGTGGTTAATAAAAATGTGGAGCTTCCAAACGGTTACCATTTTGGTTGGACCGGTGAATTTGAAAATCAGGTTCGTGCCACACAACGTTTGAGTCAGGTTGTACCGATTAGTTTGATTGGAATCTTTGTGTTGCTATTTATTATGTTCGGAAATATAAAAGACTCCTTACTTGTATTAGCGAACGTTCCGTTTGCCGTAATCGGAGGTATCATCGCCTTACACCTTACCGGAATTAATTTTGGTATTTCGGCCGGAGTTGGATTTATTGCTCTTTTTGGTATCTGTATTCAGAACGGTGTAATTCTGATATCGGAATTCCATAAAAACCTCAAGGAAAAAATGGATCTCAACACTTCGATTATCGAAGCCGTAAAAATCAGAACCCGTCCGGTAGTGATGACCGCCTTAATGGCTTCCATCGGATTATTACCAGCGGCTACTTCAACCGGAATTGGTTCGGAATCTCAAAAACCGCTGGCCATTGTGATCATCGGTGGATTGATCACCGCTACCGTACTAACGTTATTGGTATTCCCGATTATATTCTGGGTATTTAACCGTAAAAAACATCAGCCAATAGACTGATTGTAAATAGCTTTTTATTTTTTATTTGTTATTTTGGTTATTTGGGAGAAGCCTCGTTATTTAACGAGGTTTTTCTTTTTTAACCCTTTTCTGTGGTTCAAAAAAATGATTTAACGGACCATTCCCCTTTCCTATCGCAACATCGGCACCTTCCGATATTGCCCGATGTACATACTGTTGCGCCAGCCTAACGGCATCGGATAAGTTGTTCCCAAGTGCCAGATAACTCGCAATAGCCGCCGACAAGGTACAACCCGAACCATGCATATTGTTTGTCTCTATTTTTTCGGAAGTGTAGGTTGCTATCACACCTTGTTTATCGAATAAAAGAGATGTGAGTGCCTTAGTTGGCAAGTGCCCGCCTTTTAGTAATAAATACGGACAACCTTTTTGCATGATCATCGCTCCAGCGCTATGCATTTCCGTTACACTTGTAATTGGACTCCCTGTTAAAACGGCTGCTTCATCAAGATTGGGTGTGATAAGCGTCGCCAATGGAAACAGCTTGTCTACAATTTCGGTTATGGTTTCGGATTCAATCAAACGATGACCGCTGGTAGCGACCATTACCGGGTCGAATACCACCGGAATGTCCGGATATTCTCGAAGTATAGCCGCAATAACGGCTACGAGTTCCTGTGTATGCACCATTCCAATTTTGATTGCATCCGGACGAATATCTTCCAGTATCGTTTGCAATTGCAAGGCTACGATTTCAGGCGGAATGCTATGAATCGCTTTTACACCACCCGTATTTTGCACCGGAAGTGCCGTTAACACCGATGTAGGATAACATCCTAATGCATTGATTGTATTGGTGTCGCCCTGGATTCCGGCTCCACCACTTCCATCGAATCCGGCTATGGTTAAAACTACCGGATAGGTATATTTTGTATTCATACTATTACTATTGCTTCCTTCCCGAATAATAATTCGGTTTATTCCGATTGGTACTAAAATGGCAATAGTTGTCCCGATAAAGACAAATAAAAGAAGATAAACTTTTCCCTACGCCGGTGTTAACCGGATCAGGTTCAAAGGGACTCTCTCAATTCTTTTCAGAATACCCCTAAAGCCGTAGTAAATGTAGTAAAAAATAGAACTGTTTTTGGTTTTACTGCTAGAAGTCTTTTTTAATTAAAATTTTAAAAACGATAACCTATAAAAAGATGATATCCCGTTTCTTTATTTCTGGGAATCGAATAACTCAAACTGAGTTGGATACTTTTTGACTTATCTTCTAGTGTAATTGTTTTACTGATATGCTTAACAAAGTATTTATCTCCTTCTTCATTTGTATGTGTTCTATTATAACGTCCTAATGCTTCGTATTGCTTCGAAAGTTTATCATACACTTGAAGTAATTCCTCAAGCGTTTGAAATTTCAGATTTTGAACAACCTCATATTTTCCGTATTTTATCTCACTATTTTTTTGAATGATCTGAATTTCTCCGGTTACTATTTTGGATGCTATGGCTTTATTTTCCGTAAACTCCGTAAGCAATATGGTTGCTTTATCATCAAATTCCGGAATGTCTCTTACAAATTTTTCAAACGTAAGGTTGGAATTAGCAATCATTTTTTCGGGCGCTAATTCCAATTTAAGATTAAGGAACAATTTGCTTAATTCTTTATTTATATTGTCTTGTGCATGTACAAACGAATGACACGCGACTATTAAAATGACGGCTATTATTTTTTTCATATGGTTTAATGCCTTATTACTAAAAGACAGGTAAATTATTTGATCAAATTAAAAACGAAATTATTTTTTATTCGTTCGGGCTACTATCTTGATCTGATTCGTACCATTTTCTATTCCGATCTTTACCGGTTGCTGGTTATGGTAACTATTCGAAAGTTCTTCCAACAATTCGGTGAAATTTTCTTCTTTTTCAGACAAATAGAAAACCTGTGCACTAATTCCAAGGGCAACTCTGATATCGGCGTGTTCAGAATCTTTATCTATATCCATCACTACAATTGGATCATACCATACAAGCTCTGGACTGGTTTTGGTGCAGGATAGATTGAGCAGTAACAAAAGTATAAAAATGCAGTTTCTCATTTTGATAATTTTAAAAGAGTCTTTCAAAAATAATGCCTTTTATTAAATATTTCTCAATAAGAAGAAAAAATTAGCAAGATGGTTTTTACAAAGGTTTTGTTTTGTGGATTTCCGTAATAAATCCATGATAGATTGTGGTTCTTTTGCTTCAATAAAATCAAAAACATATGGAAGAAAAAACAACAACAGAAGAACAGGTTTATTATGAAGATGCTACTGTAACGGTTACGCAAGCCCGCTATATAGCAACCAATAAAACCTATGCGATGCGTAACGTTTCATCGGTGGTCGCTTTTAAAATTGTAAGAAGCCGTAAAACAGCTATAGCACTTGCAATTATGGGTATTTTAATGTTGATTTCAGGAGAAACCTTACGAATATACGGTATTGCTTTGGCTGTAATCGGTATTATATGGTATTTCCTGATCAAAGATGAATACGCGGTTCGTATCGGAACCAATGCCGGTGAAGCAAACAGTATTATTTCAACTGACGAAACGTATATCAAAAAAATCGTTTCCGCTTTAAATCAGGCTATTGTCAACAGAGGATAATCATTATTAGCTGGTTACCTTCTAACTAAAAAAGATAAAGCCGCAGATGTGGCTTTATCTACTAACCGATTTATACAAAGTTTTTATATTGCAAAGCTGGTTTTTCGATATAATTCCATGATAAAAAGGCAAATAAATACGTAATCGGTAAACTTATTAATGTTAGCATTAATGGCGAAAAACAGCAATAATACATCAATGTTTGTTGTACTAAGAACCCATAAATATAGACTCCATAGGATATGTCGCCAATCCGATGCGGTACATAATTCAATTTTTTCGAATACGAAATACACACCAATAGAATTAGTATTGGTAGTACTATATACGATGTCGTTTTATAAAAATTAAAAAATAAAGATCCGATAAGCACTGTCAAAAGTCCAAGCTTTATATAGGGTTTGTTGATCTTTTTTAAGTTGAAATAACTTAGAATGGAGCCTCCCATAAAAAATGCGCCTAAACGATAAAACTGATCCGAATTCAAATATATTTTTGTAGATAGTTCATTAAATAACAGCGGATCATAATGGTTGGCAAAAACACAAAAAGACCAAATGGCAATTAGTAGCATCAATCCGATTCTCATTTTTCGAAATGGAAATAAAAGCAGAATAATAATATACATCGTAAATTCGTAGCTTAATGACCATAGGCTACCGTTTATCGCTCTGGGATACGGATTGGTTTCAAAAATCCCTTTTACATGATATTGTGCTCGATATAGCGTGATGTTTCTTCGAAAATAGGTAAAGTAATCTTTTTGAACAAAAAGATCCTTCCCTTCATATACTACAATTAATAGTAGCATGGTGATTACTAACATTACAAACAGTGCCGGAAAAAGCCGTAAATACCGCTTCCACATATAGCTGATCATCGTTTTACTATTTCGTAGGCTAATCATAATCAGGTAACCGCTAATAATAAAAAATCCTTCTACTGAGAAAGCACCTATATTTAGCTGCTTATCGGTCATTTGTTCAAATATTTCCGGATATCCGGCCAATGGATACGAATGTGAAAAAATCACCAGTGAGGCGAGTATCAGTCTTAAAAAATCGAAATTATTTTTTCTTTCCAAGGCATCGAATTTAAATTATTGCTAATGCCATTATTAATTACACTTTAACCAAGAATCGCAAAACGACACAATATTATAAATTTAATTCTCAAAAACAATAAAAATAATTTCACAAAGAATACTAAAAACTACATTTTGAACATTTATAATTATTTTACAACACCTAATAGTATAAGAGCTGTTCGCACAGACAAAATGCGACACAACTCAATTAAGTCTTTCAATAGTACCTCCTTTTAAAAAAGTATTGGCGTCAAAAAATATTTTATCTATTTCTCTGCTAAATGATTTGCTCTCCGGATCCTGAGAATAATCCGGGTTATTAAGAGCTACAAAGCGAATTACACCACCTTCGACATCTTTATAAAAATCGAAAACACTAAATTTTTCGAACGAATATTGAAATAACAACTGATTATCAATTTGTTTTTGGGAGCTATTGCCATATTTCTTTTTTACGTCAGCCGTAGTCAAGCCTTTATAATAAAATCCCAGGATATTGGAAAAAGTCGGTTGAAACGTATACATGAACAACATTTGCTCTGTTGGTTTTTGCGTCATCCGATAGCGTAATAGTCGCTTCATTTCCGGATTTTTAAAAAAGATATATTCCGGTTCAATCTTATTGAAAACATAGTCGGCATAAGTATAAAAATCAAGCTTCTGTTGACGTTTATCAAAAGACAATACAAACTTATTGTATTGGTAGGGTTTGTCGGTTTCTACTTTTTGTTGTCCACCTAAGTAATAATAATTGGCACATCCGGCTAACAGGAATAAAAAAGTTAGCGATACAATTTTTAATAATCCTTTCATTTTTATAATCTGGTAAAGTATATCGTAAAGCTACAGAATTAAATCGGTACGTAATTATTTTATTTCCTATTGTAGAGAAATAAAAAATAATAGCGCTTATCTTTTACTTTCCGGTCTTATTCAAAATAAGGATCAATAAAATAGAAATCATTACTAAAGAGTATTTAATATATATCAAATAGTTTCACACCTGACAGGTTTTGAAAACCTGTCAGGTGTATATACCTTTCACTCCTTACTTATTTTCCTTCTTTCCTCCAGGAAACAAATCACAAAGTATAATCACCATCATCCCTAAAACCTGAATGGTTGTGGTTGCTAATAAAGTGATCAATACGGAATCGCTGAGTTTATAGGTTGCAGTATTTCCCGTAAGTAGTAAAATAACCGATAAAAGCCAAAATGTGATTAGTATGGTAAAAACCTTGGCTAGGATATTTCTTAAATCAGTTGTTTCGTCGTATCGCCTTTTTACGGAGTTAAATAAGGTATTATTTTCATTTTCGGCTCGGGTGGTATCCAATTCAATTGGAAACCGGGTCACACTAAAATTATAGATGCCCATTACTCAAGCAGCTTCTTATAATATTCTTTGATTAAAGGATCCGGAATTATTAGATTTTCTCCTTTTGGGTAGGTTTCAGACCAAGGTGTTCCGTCTTTATGGGTAAGTGCGCTCAGATATATTCCGTCTTTTTGCCCGTATATTTCCCAAACTTTATCTAAAAACCGGGCGTCTTCATCTGTGATTATTTCGGTTGAATGACAATTGACTGGTTCTTTGACAAAACTTTTACCGTGCTGTTTTAAGTTATAATATAAAGAAGGAAAAACCGGACCATACCGCCATGCCTGCGGTTTTTCATTAACCAATGGCTCTTTATCCTCAAAGGTTTCCAAATACCATCCATAAGAAACATAAACCAGTTTTATCAATTTTAAAGGTGTAAGTTCTCCAGTTGTGGCATATTTTTTAATAAAGTAGTTGGCAATGGTTGCGGCACTATAACTCATGGCGGCTGTATTTTAAAGGTTTTATGGCTAATACTATATAGAACCTAATTTACGTCTTTTCCAAAGTTTTTACAATTTATTTTCCATATCTACTCGCTTTTGTCCTTTCTTGACGCTCCTACACCGGACAGGTTTTGGAAATCTGTAGGTGTGGTGGAAATACAACAAAAAAGCCTCCAATTGGAGGCTTATTAGATTAATTATCTTCTATTTTTCGACGTTGTCTTTCGTTTTTAAGCAACGTTAACTCTCTGCTGGTTTGTCCGGCTACCGAAGTGTTTTCTTCGGCACGACGAATCAGGTAGGGCATCACGTCACGAACCGGACCGAATGGTAAATATTTCGATACGTTAAAATCGTTTGCCGCCAGGTTATAACTGATATTGTCACTCATTCCGTATAACTGACCAAAGAATACACGGGAATCGTGTTTTGGAATATGGTGTTCTTCCATTAACTGCATTAAACGATAGGAACTGTTTTCGTTATGCGTACCGGCAAAAATCGCCATCATATCAATATTCTCGATCATATACTGGATCGCGTTGTCGTAATTGATATCCGTAGCTTCTTTCGATTCGCAAATAGGTGATTTATATCCTTTTTCCTCGGCACGTTTGTTTTCTTTCTCCATATACGCTCCGCGAACAATCTTCATCCCAATATGGAACCCTTCGGCTTTTGCTTCTGCGTGTAGTTTTTTCAGGTAATCCAGACGATCCCAACGATACATTTGTAACGTATTATAGATAATCGCCTTTTCTTTGTTGTATTTACGCATCATATCGGCAACCAACTCATCGGCAGCATCCTGCATCCAACTTTCTTCACCGTCAATCAATAATGCCACATCTTTTTCGTAAGCCGTACGACAAACTTTTTCAAAACGTGCTACTACTCTATCCCATTCAGCTTGCTCTTCCGGGCTTAACTGTTTTTTCTCACCTAATTTTTCATATAGGAAAAAACGTCCCAATCCGGTTGGTTTAAATACCGCAAACGGAATTGCCTCGCGCTCTTTTGCAAATTCGATCGTTTTTAACGTCATTTCCAAAGCCGCATCAAACTGTGCTTCGTCTTCTTTTCCTTCAACGGAATAATCCAAAACGGAAGTCACGCCTTTGGTAAACATTTTGTCCACTACTTTCAGACAGTCATCTTCACTGACACCACCACAAAAATGATCAAATACCGTAGCCCGGATTAATCCTTCTACCGGTAAATGGGCCTTTAAGGCAAAGTTAGTCACCGCGGTTCCTATTTTTACCAAAGGTTCATTATCAATCATTTTAAAAAGAAAATAAGCTCGATCAAGCTCCGTGTCACTTTTTAGTGCAAAAGCAACCTGTGTGTTGTTAAATATTTTTTCCATTGTCGTTTGAAAATCTATGTGCAAATATAGCCACAGTTTAAGAATATATCATAAAAAATGACGATTTTTGCCATTGAATTATCAACTTTACAAACGATGCAAACAATCCAGGCGAACGGTTATTCCATCTATTTTAACGAAAACTGCTATACATTTTTAAGTGAAACGCTTCATAAAGATGCGTATTCGAAAATTTTTATCGTAGTCGACAGTGAAACAGCAAATTACTGTATGCCGGATTTTTTAGCCAATCTTGCTACCGAAATCCCGATTGAGATCATCGAATTCGAAGCCGGCGAAGTCTATAAAAACATCGAAACCTGTACGCATATCTGGCAGGCGCTAACCGAATTGGGTGCCGATCGCAAGAGTGTTATTATTAATGTAGGCGGTGGCGTAGTAACCGATTTAGGCGGATTTGTCGCGTGTACCTATAAAAGAGGAATCGATTTTATTAATGTACCGACAACCCTATTGGCGATGGTCGATGCTTCGGTTGGTGGAAAAAACGGTGTTGATCTTGGAAATCTTAAAAACCAAGTAGGTGTGATTCAGAATCCGATTGCGGTTTTAATCGATACCCATTATCTGAGAACCTTACCGCAAAGTCAGATGCGTTCCGGATTGGCCGAAATGCTTAAACACGGGTTGATTCAGGATCGCGCCTATTGGACTAAATTCGGAGATCTTTCCAGTCTGGATACCGACGATTTAAATGAATTGATTCATCAATCGGTCATCATTAAAAATAATGTAGTGACTCAGGATCCAACGGAAAAAGGATTACGCAAAGCTTTGAATTTCGGACATACCTTAGGACACGCGATCGAAAGTTATTTTCTTGAAAACGAAAACAAGGAAACGCTCCTTCACGGCGAAGCTATCGCTATCGGAATGATACTGGAAAGCTATTTATCACTTGAAAAAGAACTGTTGACCGAAAACGAATATCAGGAAATAAAAAGTATAATTGCCGATATTTATCCGACGGTTCCGTTTACCGAAAAGGACATCGAAAATTGTATCGATTTACTGATTCACGACAAGAAAAATGAATTCGGAAAAGTGAAGTTTGCACTTTTAAACGGAATCGGTGCTGTAAAAATCGACGAAGAGATCGAAAATGACCTGATTTATAAGGCTTTTGACGATTATAAAAACTAAGATTTTTTTAATAAAAATTGTTTTTAAAAACGAGCTATTATTTTTTACATTTGTCGCGATGAAAAATAGTCAGAATCCTCACATCCCCAACAGCGGAAACACCCGGAAAAACAGATCCTTGTCCAAAATGCAACGGATTATTTTTTCTATTAAAAGTGTCCGCAATTTTGACATTTTCCTTTTTACCAATCCACTGCATGAAAAATTGCAGATTATGTACGCTAATATTAGAGTTTGAAAAGTGCGTTATACTAAGGAATCTTTTTTTAAAGAATTTATTATTATAACCTAAAAAGCACTTATTAAAATGAACACAAAATATTACGACCTGATCAATCAGACTTTCTATTTCCCTCAGGAGGAATTTACATTAAATAAAGACAACCTTCAGTTTCACAACATCGATTTGATGAAATTGGTTGAACAATACGGTACGCCGTTAAAGTTTACGTATTTGCCACAGATTTCCAACAACATTAATAAAGCCAAAGGATGGTTCCGTAAGGCTATGGAAAAACACAAATACGAAGGAAAATATTACTATTGCTATTGCACCAAAAGTTCGCACTTCGAATTTGTGATGAACGAGGCATTTAAAAACAATATCCATATCGAAACGTCTTCGGCTTTCGACGTGAATATCGTGGAAAACCTAATGGAGCAAGGTAAAATCAACAAAAACACTTATGTTGTTTGTAACGGTTTTAAACGCGAACAATATATTGATAATATTGCAAAACTGATCAACAATGGTCATTCGAAAACGATTCCGGTAATCGACAATTATGAAGAATTGGATTTATTACAGGAAAAAATCGAAGGTAAATTTAAAATCGGTATCCGTATTGCGGCTGAGGAAGAACCGAAATTCGAGTTCTATACCTCTCGTTTGGGAATCGGTTATAAAAACATTGTTCCGTTTTACAGAAAACAAATTCAGGAAAACAAGAATGTGGAACTAAAAATGTTACACTTCTTTATCAACACCGGTATCCGCGATACGGCCTACTACTGGAATGAGCTTTTAAAATGTATGAAAGTATACATCGCGTTAAAAAAAGAATGCCCTACTTTGGACAGTCTTAATATTGGCGGTGGTTTCCCTATTAAAAATTCATTGGCTTTCGAATACGATTATGAATATATGATCAGCGAAATCCTAAACCAAATCAAAATTGCATGTGATGATGCCGATGTTCCGGTACCACACATCTTTACCGAGTTTGGTTCGTTTACCGTTGGAGAATCCGGAGGCGCGATTTACCAGGTATTGTATCAGAAACAACAAAATGACCGTGAAAAATGGAACATGATCGATTCGTCTTTCATTACCACTTTACCGGATACATGGGCAATTAACAAGCGTTTTGTAATGATGGCGGTGAACCGTTGGAACGATACTTACGAACGGGTATTATTAGGCGGACTAACCTGCGACAGCGACGATTATTACAATTCCGAACAACATATGAACGCGGTTTACCTTCCGAAATACAACAAAGAAAAACCATTGTATATCGGTTTCTTTAATACCGGAGCGTATCAGGAGACAATCGGTGGTTTCGGAGGACTACACCACTGTCTGATTCCGCAACCAAAACACATCCTTATTGACCGCGACGAAAATGGTATTGTTGCTACCGAAGTATTTTCGGAACAGCAAACAGCCGACGAGGTGTTGAAGATTTTAGGGTACGAGAAAAAAGAAAAATAAATTCAGTATGTTTGACTTTTCTACAAAAAGCAGACATTAACTTTAAATAATTAAGAAATGAGTAAAGGACCAATCAGTCAGTTTATTGAAAAGTATTATTTACATTTCAACTCTGCGACGGTAGTTGATGCGGCCAAAGCCTACGAAGCGCAACTACAGAACGGTGCAAAAATGATGGTGACATTAGCCGGAGCTATGAGTACAGCAGAATTAGGAAAGATTTTTGCTGAAATGATCCGTCAAGATAAAGTACAAATCATCTCCTGTACAGGAGCCAACCTGGAAGAGGATATCATGAACCTTGTAGCGCACTCACACTACGAGCGTGTTCCAAACTACCGTGATTTAACACCTCAGGAGGAATGGGATTTATTGGAAAGAGGTTTGAACCGTGTAACGGATACTTGTATTCCGGAGCACGAAGCCTTCCGTCGTTTACAAAAACATATCCACAAAATCTGGAAAGATGCTGAAGATGCCGGAGAGCGTTATTTCCCGCACGAATTCATGTATAAAATGTTACTTTCAGGATGTCTGGAAGAATATTACGAAATCGACTTAAAAGACAGCTGGATGTATGCTGCGGCAGAGAAAAACCTACCAATTGTTGTTCCGGGATGGGAAGACAGTACCATGGGGAATATCTTCGCGTCCTACGTGATTAAAGGCGAATTAAAAGCAACGACCATGAAATCGGGTATCGAATACATGACGTTCCTTGCCGACTGGTATACAAAAAATAGCGACAAAGGCGTTGGTTTCTTCCAAATTGGTGGTGGTATTGCCGGTGACTTCCCTATTTGTGTGGTTCCGATGTTGTACCAGGATATGGAAATGCACGATGTACCTTTCTGGAGTTACTTCTGTCAGATCTCCGATTCGACCACAAGTTACGGTTCGTATTCCGGAGCAGTTCCAAATGAAAAAATCACTTGGGGTAAATTAGATATCAACACACCAAAATTTGTAATCGAATCGGATGCAACTATCGTGGCACCGCTTATTTTTGCTTATCTATTGGATATGTAATTTTTAATGTTTGCCCTAAAAAAAACAGGATTTTTTATTTGAAAATACGTTTTAGGATATTACATTTGAAACAACAACAAGCATTAAAAAACAACGAATGAAAAGAGTAATTGTAGATTACGCTAAATTAACAAATGAAATCTTAACGCTCCTAGTTGAGAAATTTCCCGACGGATACGATGATTCTGATGTTATCCGTTTTAAAAATGCTAAGAATGAAACAGTTGAAGCAGTTGAAGTACGAACTGAAGATACGATCTACTTAGTAAAAGTAAGTACTAAGCTTGCAGACAGAATTGAAAACTTCGACGATGATGAAGATGATATCTCAGCAGAAGATACATTAGACATCAAAGGACTTGACATCGAAGATGGCGAGGATGACGACGCTAAAAAGACGAAACCATCCAAACCTAAAAAATCTCAGGATGACGGAGATGAGGATGATGAAGATGATGAGGACTACGATGACGAGGACGATGATGAAGATCGCGATTATGACGAGGACGACGACGAAGACGACGATGAAGAGTAAGCCTTTCGGATTACAAACAAAAACCCATATAAAAAATCCCGGTTAGAAATAATCGGGATTTTTTTATTTTAAATCAAATCAATAATTGAAAAATCGGATTAGCACTACTACACTACTCTGGTGTATAAAAAGCAATGGTATTCTTTTCGATTTACAGATCGATACTATTTGAATAGGAAATAGAATATAGAAATTGATTCGGCAAAGTTTGCCAAAGGTAAAACGGATCTTATAACAGTCCGTTATATTTCCGAACAAACCATTCTACCGCAAGGCTTACGATTAAAATGATCAATAAACCTTTCCAATCGATTAAAGGCGATTGTGTGATTACGGCTTTTTGCACCGGAACATAATTCGGATTTTCGGACAAAGCTTTAATTAAAGCGTCCACCTGATTCGGATAATACGTTTTACCGTTCGTATTCGCAGCCAATTGTGTTAATCGCGCTACATCCGGATTTACGAATTGTTTTTCGATTTCAAAATCCAATACTTCAAAGTTTCCGCTATACGATGTTTTGGATTGGTTTTCTTTTACTACAAATCCATACTGACCTGCTTCAAGTCCGTCCAGGTTTACTTTGTATTCGCCATTCCCTTTTAGGAAGTCGTAATTTTTAACCGCATTGGTCTTTTTATTTTTTAACTGAATCGTAAGACGGGCATTTTCGTCGAACTCGTAGTTTTTATTAAAATATTGTGCTGAAATTTCGATGGTTTCACCGGAATTATAAAAACTTTCGTGTTGTACAACCAACGATTTTTTTAAGGCATTTGAAGCCAGAAATTGTATCGTTTTATCGATAAAAATATCGAATTGCTCAAACGATTTTGTTTTTAGATGACTTTCGACACGCCATTTCCAAATGTTTTCACCAAAAAGATAGGCATTCCGTTTCGCACCGTTTTCGGTAAAAACCAATAGCGGATTTCCGGATACAATGTTGCGGATTCGGGATTGCAATAAAACATTCGCATTACCGGTAAGGGTTATCGTACCAAATGGATTTTGCAACGGTGGCATTTGTTCAAAACCAATATTATCCAGAGCAAAGGCATTAAACTGCGGATTAAAATCGGCTGAGAAATCTTCTTTCTGACTACCCATTCTAAATTGAACTGCCGATTGCGATTGGTTTAACAGATTAAAATCCGTTTGCAAACCGGTGATCGTCCAGGTATTTAATTGCAGGTTTTTATTTAATTCCAACAGCTTTTTAAAATCCGTGTTAGGCTGATACAAAACCAAAACATTATAATCGTTTAACGAATTGATTTCGTCTGGATTAACGATCGTTACTTTACGTTGTTGATTCGATTCAATGGCACGTTTTAACGCTCCTAAATCGGGATGATTTAAAGACGAAACCAACGCAATTTCCGACCGTTGATCGATAACTTCTACCGCAAAATTCTTAGTGTTATTGTATTTATTTTTTTCGTTTTCGGCCAACGTAATGACTGCTTTATAGGTCTGTACGCCTACTTTATCTGCATTAAGCAAAACCGAAACCACCTGTGCTTTTTTAGACGGGCCAAAAGTTACATTTTGTTTGTATACCGTTCCATTCCCTTGTTGGATACTAAAAACGGCATTGACATTTTTGGTTCCGCTATATTGTAAAAAGACTTCAACCGGGAATTTATTTTTTAGAAACGCATATTTATTCACATTCAACTGGTTGATTTTTAAATCCAGGAATGTCGTCGTATCACCTAATACTAACGGAAAAACGGTTGTATTTTGCTGAAAACTGTAAACATAATCATTTCCAATCGTCTGATTACCATCAGTCAGTACTACTACCGGATAATTCTGATTGCGGTAAAATTGCTTTAAATTTTGAGCCACCAGATCGATATGCGTTTGTTTCCCTTTAAAATCAAGTTGTTTTCCGGCTGAAAAATCGGCATCGAAAGTATACCGTTGTACGTCGTATTTCTCTTTTAAAACACTGTTTTCTGCTATTTTTTCGGATAATGATTTGGCCAGATCGCCCTGTTTCAGCTCCTGAATCGATTGGGAATTATCGACAATTACCGGCAAAGGTGTTTTTACATCCTGATAGGTTTTTCGGGAAATAACCGGATTGATCAGTAATATAAAAATAGCGAGCAACGTCAGAAAACGTAAAAAAGCCAGAAACAGGTGTATTTTCGACCTGTTCCCGGCTTTGTATAAGTATTGGTAAAACGCTAAACCAAAAGCAACACTAATAGCTAATATCAGCAATACAATTGTAGATGTTGTCATTATATATTCGCTATTAAACTTTTTATTTTTAAGGTTTTACATTATTTTAATTAAATGATTATGTTAACATTCCTCCGTCAACATTCAACACCTGACCCGTTACGTAAGCACTCAAATCACACGATAAGAAAACACACGCATTGGCTACATCTTCCGGAGTTCCACCTCTTTTCAATGGAATGTTTTCTCTCCATCCTTTTACAACGTCTTCGTTTAATTTGGCAGTCATTTCTGTTTCGATGAATCCCGGTGCAATTACGTTACAACGGATATTACGAGAACCTAACTCCAAGGCTACCGATTTTGAGAAACCGATTACACCAGCTTTAGAAGCCGCGTAGTTGGTTTGTCCCGCGTTACCTTTTACTCCAACCACCGAACTCATATTGATAATAGAACCCGCACGGTTTTTTAGCATAATCTTCTGAACCGCTTTCGTCATGTTGAAAACCGATTTTAAGTTTACATCGATTACGCTGTCGAAATCCTCTTCCGAAATACGCATTAAAAGGTTGTCTTTTGTAATTCCCGCGTTATTGATCAGAATATCAACATTTCCGAATTCTGCAATTACATCATCTACTAATTTTTGTGCTTCATTAAAATCGGCTGCATTTGACTGATATCCTTTTGCTTTTACACCCAAAGCCATTAATTCGTTTTCTAAAGCTTTTGCCGCTTCGGCAGAAGCACTATAAGTAAAAGCTACATTAGCACCTTGTTTTGCAAATACTTCGGCAATTCCTCGTCCGATTCCTCTACTTGCACCTGTGATGATTGCGGTTTTTCCTTCCAGTAATTTCATATTAAGATTAAGTTTGTTTATTTGAAATAAGTAACAAATATAACAATTCGGTTTTTAATCTATCCGTAATACCGCTAAACTTTAAAGAATTTATTGGTTAATCGGTCCCAATAACGACTATAGATCGCTATAAGTGTAAACATAAACAGAAAGACCACATACCAGGTATTTCCGATCAGATCGAAAAAGCCAAGTTTTCCGCCGGCAAAGTTCAGTAATAACAGTACCTGCGCGCCATAGGGCAATATCCCTTGCACCACACAGGAAAAAATATCGAGTATGGTCGCTGTTTTACGCGGACTCAAATGGTATTCGTCGTTGATTTCTTTAGCAATACTTCCTGTAATCACTATCGATACCGTATTATTCGCAATCGCAAGGTTTACAAAACTCACCAGTGCACCGATTCCCAATTGTGCCGATCGCTTGTTTTTTACTCTTGCTTTGACTGTTTTTAGTACGTAATTGATCCCTCCTGCCTGTTCTACAAGCGCGGCCAATCCTCCGGTTAACATCGATAACAGGAAAATATCGGTCATACTGGTAAATCCTTCGTACACAATTTTTGTAAAATCCAATAGCGCAAAATCAGCGCCTACTAACCCTATGATTCCGGCCACCACAATACCGGTGAGCAGTGTTACAAAAACGTTTAATCCCATTACCGCCAAAACGATAACCAACACATATGGTAGCAGGTTAATCCATTCGTACGTTCCTTTTTCGATAACCACTGTTGCCACTTCGCTGTTAAAACCGAAAAACAGCAATAATAAAATGGTGATCAACGCAGCCGGCAACGCGATAAAAAGATTGACTTTGAATTTATCTTTCATTTCACACCCTAACGATTGGGTTGCGGCAATGGTCGTATCGGAAATGATCGACAGGTTATCCCCTAACATCGCTCCTCCTAATAATGATCCGCCAATTAATGGTAGAGAAGCACCACTTTTATCAGCCAGACTTACCGCTATAGGCCCTAATGCCACTATTGCACCGACCGAAGTTCCGGTTGCTGTAGACAGAAAGGACGCAATCAGGAAAATTCCCAACGGAAAATATTCCGAATTGATATGATTGATTCCCAAATTCACAACCGAATCGACACCGCCCATAGCCTTAGTAACACTGGCAAAAGCCCCGGCCAACAGATAAATAAGACACATGGTCATGATTTTACTATCACCACATCCTTTGATCAAAGTGTCAACTTTATCCGAAATAGAAGGTTTAAACAACAGAAAGGCTGTAATGATTCCCGTTAACACCGCTACCGGCGACGGAAAAGCATAAAAATCATCCAGAAGTATTCCGGCTCCTAAAAAAGTAAAAATAAATACGAATAACGGCAGTAACGCTAACGCGCCGCTTTTTGTTTTGTTTTTTTTCATCATCGATTGCTTAGAAATTAAATAAGCTCACGAGACAAGCAAAACTGGATTAGAAAAGTGTGTGTGAAAAATAACAACATTTTTTCCAACAGAATTGGCTTATCGTTTTAGCACCTTGCTTGTTGTTGCAGGTTG
>NZ_JASLCE010000013.1 GCF_030146175.1 Flavobacterium sp.
ATTGCGGCAGTCTTGAAAACTGTTGACTGTAACAGGTCCGGGGGTTCGAATCCCTCTTTCTCCGCGACTTTTAAAAAGCCCTGATAATATTTATCAGGGCTTTTTTGTTTATGGTATTTACTATTCTTCTCATGTTAATAAAGTGATTCCTTTATTTTTATTACGATTCTTAATATTTTACCTTAGAAAATCGAAACGAACGTTTTTTTTCTTCCGGAGTTTATTTTAACTTTAACACAATGTATTATAAAACATTTGATCCGGCTCCGGAGTTACGCGAACTTATAAAATGTTACTGGATTCTGGAAAGCCCTGAAGAAGCTGTCCCGGAACGACAAACCATTGTTCCCGATGGTTGTATGGAAATGATTTTCCATTATGGCGATTTATACCGACAATACCTCGCTGATGGAAGCAATATTGTCCAACCACGATGTTTTGTAATCGGGCAACTCACCCAACCGTTGGAAATTGAACCTACTGGCACAACCGGAATTTTTTCGGTTCGTTTTCTTCCTGGCGGTTTTCTTCCCTTTGCTAACCTTCCGATTCGGGAAATGGAAAACACCGCCGTTTCGCTGGAACAACTATTTGGTAACGACGGACTCGAAATGGAGCAAAAAATCCTGAATACTCCATCGGTAACAGAACGCATTCAACATATTGAACGCTTTTTGCTGGATCGGCTAACCGATGCGAAAACCATCGATCGGATTATCAAGACTACGGTTGAAACGATTTTAACCGCTAACGGTCAGCTAACCATTGAAGCCGTTTCCAAACAAACCCATGCCAATCGCCGACAACTGGAACGCAAGTTTGCTACCACTATAGGACTCAGTCCCAAACAACTTTCTAAAATGGTACGCCTACAGGCCACACTTAAAATGATGCTTAACAATCAATTTACCAGCCTTACTACCCTGGCCTACGAAAATGAATATTATGATCAGGCACATTTTAGTAAAGATTTTAAAGAACTAACCGGATTTACACCAAAAGAATTTTATGATGATCAGCTAAAAATGTCTGCACTTTTTTATGGAACGGAATAGCACTGTCGCATTTTTACAATTTTATAATTATCGTATAGTGCAACTTTGCAGGACAACAAAACCATTAGTAGTATGAAAACAAAATTGCCATTACTGTTTGCCGCTCTTATGCTTTTAGGAGCCTGGACTCAGGAATCAACCGACATCAAAAAAGCCGATTGGATTATTGGCACTTGGGAAAACAAAACGCCTAAAGGAAGCCTCTATGAAACCTGGCGTAAAATTAACGATCGTGAATACCGTGGTAAAAGTTATATATTACAGGGAAAGGATACGGTCGTTTTTGAAACGATTCAACTCGTACAGGAAGGTCCTAACCTATTTTACATTCCGACAGTTAAGGATCAGAATAATAACCAACCGGTGCATTTTATTGCGAAAACAAGCTCCGCAACACAATTGGTTTTTGAAAACCGACAACACGATTTCCCACAAGTGATCACGTACACCAAAACTAGTACCGATGCGCTAACTGCCGAGATATCCGGTACCAAAAACGGACAGGAACGCAAACAGTCCTTTCCAATGAAACGGATAAAATAAAAAAGCGTTCTATAAGAACGCTTTTTTATCTAGTATTCAAAATTATAGATCGTCAATATGATTTAAAAGTTGATCAACCTCATCGATGGTATTAAAATAATGCGGTGAAATCCGTACAACGCCTTTTATTCCCTTTTTATCAAAATCAATAACACCGGATTCACGAGCACTGATACTGCAATACACCTCCCTTTTTAACAACTCCTGTTTTAACGTTAGAATTGGTTTTTCTCCTTTTGTAAATGTCAGGATATTGCACGTCACAGAACCCTGATCAAAAGTTGCTACTCCGGGTATGGTCGCGATATTTTTCCGAAGGTATGTCATTAATTGATCATTATAGGATTGAATGTTTTCTATTCCGAGGCCTTTCTGATAACGGATAGCTTCTTTTAAGCCCAATAATAAGGCATACGGAAGTTCCCAATACTGAAAACGTTTTCCCTGTTCGATTAGTTCAAATGTATCTTCCGAGCGCCAGATCGCTCCGGCTCCATCGATAAAAAGCGGGTAACTTCCCCGATCCAGCATTCGATCTGAAATATATAAAAATCCCGTACCTCTTGGTCCGCGTAGAAATTTCCGCCCGGTTACACTCATAAAATCACATTTTATTTTGGCTACCGAAACCGGCAACTGTCCAACCGACTGGCAGGCATCCAATAAAAAGGTCAGTTCTTCGCGTTCACAGATTTCGCTCACTTTTTCGACATCCTGAACGAGTCCTGAATTGGTGGGTATATGCGTTACACAAACCAATTTTGGCTTTTTTATAGCGATAAGGCGTTCAAAATCTTCAAAATCGATATCACCATTTTCTGTATTTCGTACCTTTTTAATCGCAATTCCAAATCGTTTTTGTAGTGACAAAAACTGCATTTGATTGGTCACATAATCATCGGCAGTGGTCAGAATTACATCGTCTTTTTGAAAATCGATTGCCGATAGCGCTTTAGCATAGGCATCGGTCGCACTATGCGCAAAAGCAATATTATGAGGTTTGGCTTCGATTAATTCGGCTACTTCGTTATAAAACTGTTGGATTTCGGCGCTATTCCGATCGAAAGCTGCATAGCCACCGTATTTTTCTTCTTCAATAAGATATTCCTGAATTTTCGCCATAACCGGTTTGGGCATTAGCGAGGCACCGGCGTTATTAAAATATAATTTATCAAGACAATTGGGCGTGTCTTTTCGAATCTGATCCAGATTTAAGTTGGTATTATAAAGCATTAGTATAGTCTAAAATCCCTTTAACAAAGGCATTATTTTTTAAGAAATTTATAAAACTGTTTTTCGGCTTCCATTTGAATCTGAACAAAATAAGTACCGGGAGCCAATTGTTCGGTATCGATTTGTACCGCTTCATCTGTTTTCGCAATAGCAACGCGCATTTGTTTTCCTAAAACATCAAACACCGTAATTTGATCAAAATCTATGGCCGTCATATAAATCCGATCGGTAGCCGGATTCGGATACATCCGGATCTGTTTTTTAGTGAAATCCGTGTTGGATAATGCCGTAACTGTAAGCGTTTGTGTGTTTGTAGCATTCGTATTACAGGCATTGGTTGTCAGGCTAACCGTATAGGTGCCATTAGCCTGATAGGTATGCTGCGGATTTTGTATAGTGGCTGTTGCTCCGTCGCCGAAATTCCAAAGGTAGGTTGTCGCGGTCGGATTTAGCGAGTCAAATTTATAGGTTCGGTTTTGAAGATCATCCCATTTGAAATGGGATGGATTGTCATGCACTCCAACAAACCAGGTACCAAGATGCTCAAATACAATATTTTTTACAATTCCTTTGATCATATTGGCATCGTCTGGTGACAAATCACCGATAAACGCCGTTAATGTGGGATCCTTTTTAAAAAAAATGGTGTAAAATGTAAACGCGGCTGCCATCGAACCAATATAGGATGGATGCGAGTTGTCTTCGATATACAACTCCATACCCGGGTTTTGTTCCCGGATAGCCCGCCAGACTTTTGATACTGGTGAAATCAGACTTTTATTATCGGTTGCCATTTTCATATACGAGGTATACAGGGCGTTGTCCATTCCTTCATAGGTACACAACTGCGGGAGTCCGTTGTTACAGTTTTGCTCATCGCCATACTTACGTCCCCAGGTCATATAAAAAACCGCAGAACCACACGGATTGGCTGTTTTAAAGGCATCGACCAATTGCCGGGCATACGGATATACCATATTGGCCACCTGTTGCTGCGGAAACGACGGCAATTGACTTTGTTCCTGTAAAACCACATGATCCCAGTTCCCTTCGGCGATTTTATTCAACACCGTAGGATTGGCAGCATGCTGTTGAAAACGCGAACCGCCGGGCGTATGACTGTCATATTCTAAATGATCATTTGTAGATTGTGCTATTTTTTGGATTAATTCCGGCAGGTTATTATAATAGGTGTAACTATTCCCTACAAAATAAACCCTTTTGGTTGTCTGTGCATAACTCCAGGTTATCCACAACAAACACACGATAAGCAAGCCTTTAAATTTCATGGTTTTACCGAATTATAATTATCTCAAATAATGTAAACAATCCTTAAATAATATATACGAATATACTTAAGTATTCTGACATTTTTAATAAATCATCACTTCAAGTAATAAAAATAGTAATTCCTATAATTAAAAAGCCTCCGGGACGATCCCGGAGGCTTTAACCTCACTAACTATCAACAAAATTTAATAATCGCCCTTTCAGGCGGAATATTTAATTCCATCCACCTCCTAATGCGCGGTATATGTTTACCATCGCATTCATTTGCTTCATCTTCGTTTCGATCAGGTCAAATTTGGATTCCAGAGCGTCACGTTGAGTCATCAAGACTTCCATATAATCGGCTCTTGCCGAGCTGAAAAGATCATTCGAAATTTCAATCGACTGGTTTAACGCTTCCACCTGTTTGGATTTCAGGTCGAAGGTTTTTTCCGTATTGCTGATCTTAGCCAATTGGTTGGCCACTTCGATGTAAGCATTTAAAAGCGTACGTTCGTAATTATACACCGCCTGAATTTGTTTGGCATTGGCAGTATAATACGCCGCTTTTATAGCATTCCTGTTAATTAACGGCGCGGCAAGATCGCCGGCCAACGAATACAACAAGGATTCCGGTTTAATTAAATAACTTGGATTAAACGCCTGATAACCGATACCGGCCGAAATCCCCAAAGACGGATAAAACCGGGCTTTGGCCACTTTAATATCTAATTTGGCGGCAACAAGATCCAATTCGGCTTGTTTGACATCCGGACGATTTTCCAATAATTGCGACGGAATTCCGGAATGAATCACATTTGGTACCAAACCACTAAACGTAGCGGTACTTCGTTCAACCGGTTGCGGGAAACGACCTACCAAAAAGTTGATTTTGTTTTCCGTTTCCGTGATTCGCTGTTGAATATCAAACTGTAGACTTTTGGTATTTAAAACCTGTGCCTCGAATCGGCGTACGGCTAATTCGTTCACACGGGCTGCCTGTTTTTGTAGTTTTACAATTTCCAGTGCATTCCCCTGTATTTCAATATTCTGTTTTACAATTGCCAACTGATTGTCCAAAGCCAATAATTCGTAATAGGAATTAGCAATTTCGGCGATCAGATTGGTCACGGTAAAGTTTTTACCTTCTACTGATGCCAGGTATTTGCTTACAGCTGCTTTTTTAGCATTGTGCAATTTGTTCCAGATATCCAGTTCCCAGGTGGCATACGCTCCGATGGAATAATCCTGTAGCGGTTCCGGCATTTCTTTTCCGGGTTTAATCTCGGTATTGGCTTCCATCGCACCGATGTTTGTAAAACGGGCTACTTTATCGAAACCGGCCGAACCTTTTAATCCGATAAACGGTAGGTATTCTCCTTTTCGCGCCCGGATTTCGTTACGACTGATTTCAATCTCCTGCATTGTGATATTCAACTCCTGATTCTTTACCAATGCCGTATCGATAAGCGCTACCAGGTATTTATCGGTAAAATATTCCTTCCATTTCATTTTTCCGGTATTCACCGAATCCTGTACTGCTGTTGTGTTATAGGCAGCCGGAACGTTTTTATTTTCCGATCTACCCAAGGTTGCAGGGGCTTTACACCCCGCAACCGTTAGTAGTAAACTGCTTACTCCTATACCTATATATAAATTTAATCGCTTACTCATTTTCTTGTTCCTCTTTTGTAAAATTATCTATCTGATGTACAAATTCGTGTGATAAAGAACTGTCTTCTTCATCGCGTATCAATTTTCTACCCGCTGCCAGTGAGCCGAAAATATAATACAATCCCGGTACGATAATTACCCCGAAAACGGTTCCGAAGAGCATTCCTCCAAGTGCTGCAGAACCCAGTGTTCGGTTACCGATAGCTCCGGCTCCACTGGCAAGCATCAACGGAATTAATCCGGCGATAAACGCAAAGGAAGTCATCAGGATCGGTCGGAAACGCACTTTGGCACCTTCGATTGCCGCTTCGAGTATTGTGGCACCTTCATGGTGCTTCTGGACGGCAAATTCAACGATTAATACGGCATTCTTACCGAGTAGTCCGACAAGCATGATCAATCCGATTTGCGCATAGATATCATTTTGAAGTCCCATCATTTTCAGTAATAAAAACGAACCGAAAACCCCAACCGGAAGCGAGAAAACAACCGCCAACGGAATGATAAAGCTTTCATATTGTGCCGCTAAAACGAAATAAACGAACGACAATACGATTAAAAAGATATAAATGGATTCATTTCCTTTACCGGCCTCATCATACGAAAGTCCTTCCCACGCAATGTCATATCCTTTTGGCAATGATTTTTTAGCGACTTCACGAACTGCCTGAATGGCTTCGGCTGTCGTATATCCTTTTGCCGGAAGTCCCTGAATCGCAGCCGAGTTATACATGTTGTAACGGGTAATCTCATTTGGTCCCTGTGTTTTCTTCAATCGCATAAAGGCCGAATACGGTACCATTTCGCCATGATCATTTTTGATATACAGGTTTAAGATATCCGACGGAAGTCTTCTGAATTTAGGATCCGACTGTACGTATACTTTAAAGAAACGCTCGAATTTAATGAATCCCTGTTCGTAGGTACTACCAATTAAGATATCCAGATTTTCCATCGCTTTTCCGATAGATACTCCTTTTTGCATCGCCAACTGGTTATCGATTTCCAATTCATACTGCGGATAGTTGGCCGCGAAGAACGTAAACAAACCGGTTAATTCTTTACGTTTACCCAGATCTTCCATAAACTTCTTGTTTATTTTATCGAAGTCTTTGTAATCGACCGTGGTACTCTTATCCAAAAGACGCATTGAGAAACCACCCGACGAACCAAATCCCGGAATGGCCGGTGGTTCGAAAAACTCAATTTTCGCACCAAGTCCTTTGGTTTTTTCTTCCAACTCTTCCATGATTTCCGTAACCGTATGTTTTCTATCGGACCATTCTTTAAGGTTGATCAAACACGTACCAGCATTGGATCCCCTACCTTCTGTCATGATTTCATAACCTGCCAGCGAGGATACGGATTCTACTCCATCCACATGCTCGCAAATCTTCTGTAAACGTTGTGAAACCTGATTGGTTGTTTCCAACGTCGATCCCGGAGGTGTCTGAATAATAGCATAGATTGTTCCCTGATCTTCACTTGGAATAAATCCGGACGGAAGAATCTTATTCACAAAGAAAGTACCGGCACAGAAGGCGATCAATACTCCGAATGTTAGCCATCTTCTACTTACAATCGATTTCAGCAGGCTTACATATTTACCGGTCATTTTATCAAAAACACGGTTAAAACTGTCCAGACTTTTGGTTAGTATGTTCTTTTTAACCTCTTTTCCGTGGTTATTTTTGAGCAACATCGCACACAACACCGGTGTTAACGTAAGCGCAATCAAGGCCGAAATTACAATCGAACTCGCCATCGTAATCGAGAACTGGCGGTAGAACGTTCCAACAGGACCGGACATAAAGGATATCGGTACGAATACAGACACCATTACAGCGGTAATAGCGATAATAGCACCACTAATTTCACCCAATACTAATTTCACCGCCTGATATGGCGTAATATGTGGGAATTCTTCAAATTTGGCATGGACTGCCTCGACGACGACGATCGCATCATCGACCACAATACCAATGGCCAATACAAGGGCAAATAACGTTACAAGGTTGATCGAGATTCCGAAAAACTGAATGACAAAGAAGGCACCAATTAAGGAAACCGGAACCGCTAATATCGGAATCAGCGTAGAACGCCAGTCACCGAGGAAGATAAATACTACCAGTGCCACTAATATAAAGGCATCACGCAAGGTATCGACAACCTGTTCCATAGATGCATCCAGGAATTTCGATACGTCATAACTGATTTTATAATCCAATCCCGGAGGGAAGGTTTCTTTCATTTCCTCCAGCTTGGCTTTTACCTGTTTGATTACATCGTTGGCGTTACTACCGTAGTTTTGTTTTAATACGATTGAAGCCGAAGGATGTCCGTCTAAATTGGAATAGATATCGAAGAATTCACTACCCAGTTCCGCTCGTCCGATATCTTTTAATCGGATACTTTCACCATCTGCATTGGCCCGGATAATTACATTTTCATATTCCGATGGCTCACTATAACGTCCTTTATAGGTTAAAACATATTCCAGGGATTGTGCCTGAATACCGGAACTTTGCCCGATACGTCCCGGACGTCCCACGATACTCTGTTCGCCCAGTGCTTTCATTACTTCATCTACCGAAACATTGTACGCTCGCATACGATCCGGATTTAACCAGATACGCATGGCGTAGGTTCTACTTCCTAATATCTGAGATCGAGCAACCCCTTTAATCCTGTTAATTTCAGGAAGCATTTTTACGTTGGCATAATTGTACAGGAATTTTTCATCCATGTTTTTACCTTTAGCATATAGGTTGATGTACATCAACATACTCGGCTGAATAGGTGTGATTACCACCCCTTCCCGTTGTACCAGTTCGGGTAGTAACGGCATTACCTGATCCACCCTTGTTTTGACCCTCACAACCGCCTGATTCGGGTCGGTACCCGGTTCGAAGATGATTCTTAAAGTCGCTTCACCGGCACTGGTTGCATCGGTCGCCATATAACGCATGTCCTGAACCCCGTTAATAGCATTTTCCAATGTTATCAGTGTTGATTTCACCAATACGTCTGCACTGGATCCCGGATAAGCGATAAAAATATTTACTGTTGTTGGCGCAATATCTGGAAATTGCGATGTTGGCAACTGTTTAATTGCCAGGGAGCCCATAAAGACAATCATAATCGAAATTACAATCGCAAATACAGGTCTATGTATAAATTTACTAAACATGTTTTCTCTTTTTAGTTATTCGATTATTCTGCATATAGCTCTAAATGCGACATAACATATTCAGGCTTCTCTAATTTGTAGTTGATTTTTTCATTCTCTTTTACGAGACGTATTCCTTCGATAAGTACTTTATCATTTAGCGACAAGCCGCTTTTAATCACGAAAATATGTGGTAATTCTGCAGCGATTTGAATTTCTCTTGATCGCAATACATTGTCTTTATCCACTACGTATACATACTTTTTGTCAAGAACTTCAAAAGTTGCTTTTTGCGGAATCAGAATCGCATTTTTAAGTGGAATTCCCATTTTGATGTTACCGGTTTCTCCGTGACGTAACAATCCTTTAGGGTTCGGGAATGTTGCTCTGAAGGCAATGTTTCCGGTTTCATTATTAAATTCACCTTCAATAGTTTCCACTACACCTGAATGGTCAAACATTTTATTATTTGCCATTAATAAGTTTACTTTTGGAGCACTATCGCTTTTTACTTTCGCTTTATAATCCAGATATTCGGCTTCGGGTACATTATAATACACCCACATTTTACTATTATCCGAAAGATTGGTTAACAGATCACCTTCGTCTACAAGACTTCCCTGTCTTACATGAAAACGGTCGATGATCCCGTCGAACGGCGCACGGATTTCGGTAAATCCAAGGTGTACCTGCGTTAGCGCTAATTCGGCTTTGGCTTTATCTAGTTTCGCTTTCGCCATAGCCAATTCATTTGGTGCAACCACATTTTTATCGGCAAGTCGTTTGGTATTTTTATATTCGATTTCAGCAAAACTGGCTTCAGCAGCTGCTTTTTGTGTTTCTGCTTGGTATAATTTTGGCATAATCTGGAATAACAATTGTCCTTTTTTCACAAATTGTCCTTCATCGACAAAAATTTTCTCCAGATATCCACGTTCCTGAGCTCTAAGCTCGATATGTTGAATGGAATGAATCTGGGACACATAATCCTTTGTAATCATCGTATCCTTTTGAACAGGATTGGTTACCAGATATTTTACTTGATCTTCTTTTTCGGTTTCTTTTTTTGACGTACAGCCAATGGAACACAACAAGGTACATAACCCTGTGAGCATTAGGATTTTCTTCATAATGGTTTTGCTTTTAAGCAGTATAAAATTTTATTGATTTTTTAGTGTACGGGCATAGATATCCTTACTCCGAAACGGGCAAAAAAATCCCAGGAGCATGGTGCCGCAAAACAAATGTTAGTGGAGATAGCGTTTTAACGCCAATGGTGGTTTGGAATCAAATTCTGATAACGCGGAAGATGATAAATTTTTTGCAGGAAGGCAAAAACAAAAAAGGCTTACAAAGTTGTAAGCGCTTTTTTATAGTGTAGTAATCCCTAGCGGGTACTTGTGTGTATAATACGGTAGTAAAATAATTATTTAACTCCAACCATTTTTTAGAAGACGTCAGTTCATTTTCTTCAGTCTCATTATCGGTAGGATATGTTTTGTCATTTAATTTTTCTACATGGCATGAAGTATAATTTGTGATATCACTAAGTGTACTGTATACACCAGCGTTCTGAAATTTTTCAGAATTCCCACTTGTTTCATAGCCCAAAAACTGCTGATGTGCCGTACGGGCAAAAAGCCCGACAGATCCGCTCAGCAGCACAAAACATAGCGCTATAAAAAATCTAATTCTTAACTTCATAATAATGGATTCAAAATTATATAAAGTTGTGTATACAGACCTTTTAAGAAATGTTAAATTTTCAATAAAATAATACCTCCCAATCGAAGCTCTTTGTCCGGTTATTACATTTACAAACATCCTGAAATTTTTCGAATAACAAGCAAAAAATATACTTTTTCAAAAACAGTAACAGTTAATCAATAAAGAACTCTATTTCAACACTTTTAATTCTCATTGATTAGCTGTTTAACTGCTTTAACTCTTAAAAAACATTTCATCTGAAACAATACCGACTACCATTATAATAGCCATCTGTTCCGGATTCAAGACTTTTATTTACCCTTTGTATGTATTTTTCACTACATAGTTTTTTCGAAACTCGTCCAGTTTTTTAGGACTTCTGTTAATTAATCGTTCGTTTAAGGCCACTTCAATGTCTGACATACGATAAAGACATTTCCCTCTTAATTTTGTATAAGGTAGTAATTCGTCCTTACGCAAACGTTGTAATGTTTTTGTACTAATATGGAACAATTGACATACATCATAATTGTCCATCCATATTTCATCCTGTTCTTTTACCTGTTTTGGTTTTGTGTCGTATCCTTTGATGTATTCTTCTATTTTCGCAATTTTTGCTAATAGCATCTGATACGCTTTGCTTTCTAAAGTAACTAACTCCATAATTTTCTGTTTTTTCAATAAAAAATAAAAGATCGTTTCCATTAACGTTTTCTAAAATTATCCCGTTTTTTTTATTCTGACAGTCTATTTGGCTCTTTATTAGTATGTTTTGACCTATAATTCCTTTTTTTAAAACTTGTGATTATTCTTTCGTTTTCTCAAAAAGCAAACTATTAAATTGATACAAAAAATCACTTTTATACGCTTCTTTTTAAATAATAATCACATTTTTCAATTTTTTACTTTTAAATCGTTAAAACTGTAGGAAGTGTATTTCGTGTAATCCGAAATTGTTTCTTTTGGGATTTCTACTCCGGGAAAACCTGATATCTCTTCTACCCGCTGGCGTTCGGTATCCGATCATAAAAACCGCGTGTATTATTTTGAAACAGTTCTAACGCCAACTACCTTTTGGGTTGACTTAAAGGAAATCGACTTTGGTGAAAAAGCAGCCGTTAGAAAATATAAAGTCTGTATTTAACAAATAACACCAATGCCCTTTTTATCCATAAGAATGATTTGTTTATCCATATAGTCACTCAACGTGATTAAAAAAATTGCCTTTTTGGGTCATTTTGAAAAAACAATACACATTAATTCTGCTCCAATTGGAAGTATTCGATTTTAACCAATTCGCCTGCTTAACAATTACATCATGTATAGTATAATTACTAAAAAACACAAATAATTCGCATTACGCCTACACTTAAACCGAAAAATGTGTCATTTCATTTAACAAATAATTTAAACCGGTAACATTCTGTTTAATAAAGAATAACCTACAGCTTACCATAACACAATCTTAGAAACGGCAATTTTTAACACCTAGCCTCTATGTTTGTATTGTATTGATAATCAATAGTACAACCAAATCTTTTAATTTATGAAAACACATTTACACAAGACAATTGGCAATGCCGGTCTTCTGTTTACGGCCTTAATGGCCTCGACAGTGATGTGGGGTCAGGTTACCTTACCGGGAACTTCGCCTTACTCAGAAAATTTCAACACCACACCAGGTGCAACCGGAACTACGTATCCTACTGGATGGACTTCGTATAACGGTACGGCTGTGGACAATGCCATGACAGTGGGTAATGCCACTTCTAATGGAGGTGCTAACTACAACTACGGATCAAAAATTGGTATCCTTGGTTCTGGAAGTGCTTTTGTACCGGGATCAATTGTATTGCGACTAACCAATACAACCGGTAAATCGAATTTAAAAATTTCGTATGATGTAATCAAAATCAGAGAGCAAGCCCGTAGCAACTCTTTCGATCTTGAAATCAGTACGACCTCAGCTACCAGCGGATTTACAGCTGTAAGCGGAGGAGCTTATGCATCCGGTACACTTGCAGAAGGTACTGTAACCAATTACACGAACATTGATCTTTCTGCCATCGACAATAACTCCGGAAACGTATGGATCCGTTGGAAATACGATGAAATCAGCGGATCAGGTAGTCGTGATGGTATTGCTTTAGACAATGTAGTGGTATCATGGGCTGATGCTCCAACAGTAACTACTGTAGCTGCTTCAGCAATTACAGCGTCTTCAGCTACACTTAACGGTACGCTTAACGCCAATGGAACAACATCTTCTGCTTCTTTTAACTGGGGAACTTCTTCAGCTTACGGAAACAGTATTGCAGCTACTCCATCATCTGTAAGTGGAACTACTGCAATTGGAATCAGTGCTGTATTAAACACTTTATTACCGAATACGCAGTATTTCTTCAGAGCTGTTGGAACAGCTGGAAGTGCTGTTTCTAACGGAGCAGGTGCTAACTTCTATACTGCTGCCAATGTTCCGGGAATTTTAACAGTGAACAATCCTGGAATTTACACTTTGGATATCACGGTAAATGCTACAACACAAAACAACAACCCTGCAGTTACTACCTATGCAATCCGTGAAATCAACGGAAGTTATGTACAGGCTAACGGTACTTTAGGTGTGAATCCAGTTTGGAGAACCGCTGCTCAATGGGGAACTATTACAGTAACAGGTCTTGCCGACAATACCGCTTATACTTTTGGTGTGAAAGCCAGAAATCAGGCTACTCCGGCAGTAGAAACTATTTTTAGTGCCGATGTTACTGCCAGTACTTTAGTAAATACTTTACCGACATTAACCGTTGGTACGATCCGTACGTTTGGAGAAGTTTGTGTGAATCAGTTCTCAGAAGTACGTAACTTTATCGTAGAAGGAATCAACATGACTACAGCTCCGCTAGTAGTAGGTCCTTTAGCCGGATATGAGTTTTCAGAAACGGCAACAGGTCCTTTTTCTGCTACTTTATCTATCGCTCAGGCAGGTGGTACACTTAATCAGACCGTATACATCCGTTTTGCTCCAACTACTACCGGTGCACACAACGGAAACATTGCTATCGTTGGTGGTGATGCTCCGGCTGTTGCTATTGCAGCTAGTGGAACAGGAATCAACACGCAATCGTCTATCACTACAATCGAAGCAGGTGCTTTATCTGCTGCTACTGCCAAAGTTACATCTGAAGTAAGTGCTGAAGGATGTTCGACAGTAACAGAAAGAGGAATTGTTTACAGTACATCGGCTAACCCGGTAATCGGTGGAACCAATGTAATCAAGGTTACAGATGCCGGAACCGGTATCGGAAATTATGTTACCAGCTTATCGGGTTTAATTGGAGGTACAGTGTACTATACAAAAGGATACAGTGTTAATAACGGTGGAACTACCTACGGTCAGGAATTGACTTTCACTACAGCTCCGGTTATTGCTCCTGTTGCTACAGATGCAACTAACGTAACACACAATAGTTTTACTGCCAACTGGGACGCATCAGAAGGTGCAGCCAGCTACCGTCTTGACGTGAGTGAATCGGCTACTTTTGGTACTTCATCTCCGGCTACTGAACTTTTCTTCTCAGAATATGTAGAAGGTACATCAACTAACAAATATGTGGAAATCTATAACGGAACCGGTGCTGCTGTAAACTTATCAGACTACCGTGTACGTTTATATTCAAACGGAAGTACCAGTGCTTCAGGTTCTGCCAACGACGTACAATTATCCGGTACTTTAGCAAACGGAAGTACTATCGTTTTACGTAATTCAGGTGCTTCTATCTACTCAGGTGCAGCTACAGTGGTGGCTTCTGTTAACTTCAACGGTAATGATGCCGTAGCCCTTTACAAAGTTTCAACAAACGCTAACGTAGACATCATCGGAAGAATCGGACAAGATCCGGGAGCTGCCTGGACTAGTGGTTCATTAAGCACTCTTGATCAAACTTTAGTTCGTAAAGCATTTGTTACTTCTGGTGTAACGGTAAATCCAACTTCTGGATTCCCTACATTGGCTACAGAATGGGATGCTTTACCATTAAACGATGTGTCTAACTTAGGTACACACACTTTCGCGGGTATTGCTCCTTCATTTGTTGCTGGTTATGAAAACTTAACCGTAAACGCTACACAACAAAACGTAACAGGTTTAACTCCTGAAAAACACTACTACTACCGTGTAAGAGCTGTTGCCGGAAACACAAGTGACAACTCAAACATTATCGAAGTAGTTACTATCGTAAATACACAACCTACATTCACGGTAACAGCATTGACTAACTTCGGTGAAGTTTGTATTAACGCTGTAAGTACTGTACAAAACTTTACTTTATCCGGAATCAACCTTACTACTGATGCTATCGAAGTAGGACCAGCTGCTGGTTTCACTTTTGCAACTGATGCTGCGGGACCATTTACATCGACTCTTTCATTAACACAAGCCGGAGGAACCTATTCTCAGGTTATCTATGTACGTTTTGAGCCTACAACTGTAGCTGCTTATAACGAAAACGTAACTATCGCTGGTGCTGGTACAGAAATCATCGTTGCTGCTGCCGGTACAGGTGTAAACAAAGTTGCTACTGTAGCTACTACAGCTACTGAGGTATTATCTGCTTATGCTGCCAAAGTATCTGCTGAGGTAACCAACGAAGGATGTTCAACTGTAATCGAAAGAGGTATTGTTTTCAGTACATTACCTTCACCTGAAATCGGAGGAACTGATGTTGTAGCCAGAGCTGATGACGGAACTGGAATTGGAGCCTATACAGTTAACATTTCCGATTTATACGGACAAACAGTATACTATACAAGAGCATATAGCGTAAACGCTGCTGGTGTAAGCTACGGTCAGGAATTGACTTTCACTACGGCTCCGGTACCGGCTCCTATTGCTACTGAGGCTACTGCTGTTACAGGAACTAGCTTTACAGCAAACTGGGATGAAGTTTTCGGTGCTGAAAGCTATCGTATTGACGTGAGTGAATCAGCTACATTTGGTTCTACTGCTCTTGCTACTGACTTATTCTTCTCCGAATATGTGGAAGGAACTTCTACAAACAAATATTTAGAAATCTATAACGGAACCGGTGCTGCTGTTAACTTATCAGACTACCGCGTACGTTTATATTCAAACGGAAGTACTAGTGCTTCAGGTTCTGCAAACGACGTACAATTATCCGGTACTTTAGCTAGCGGAAGTACAGTTGTAATCCGTAACTCAGGTGCTTCTATCTATTCTGGTACTGCTACTGTAGTTGCTTCGGTTAACTTTAACGGTAACGATGCTGTAGCGCTTTACAAAATTTCAACAAACGCTAACGTAGATATCATCGGAAGAATCGGTGAAGATCCGGGAGTGGCTTGGACAAGTGGTTCTTTAACTACACTTGACAAAACTTTAGTTCGTAAAGCTTCTGTAATTTCGGGAGTATCGGTAAATCCAACTTCAGGATTCCCTACATTGGCTACAGAATGGGATGTATTACCAGTAAATGATGTAACCAACTTAGGTACACATACTTTCTCTGGTTCAATTCCATCATTCTTACCAGGATATGAGAACGTAACTTCTTTTGGAGTTAGCTTACCGGTATCTGGATTAGTACCAAACAAAACGTACTACTACAGAGTAAGAGCAGTAGCTGGTAATACAAGTGGTAACTCAAACATCATCGATGTTACAACTGTTGAAACTGTAGCTAAAGCAGCTCAAAACCTTACTTTTGGTCAACCGGTTAATGCGATCACTATGTACAAACAAAACAATGTGATCAACGTTGTATCTTCTACAGATGCAATCCAGTCAGTAACTATTTTTGACCTATCTGGTAAAGTATTGTTCAACAACGATAACTTCAATGCTCAGGCAATTGCTATCGACAAATTAAACAACAATAACCAGGTGATCATCGTAAGAACTGTAACGGTTAACAATGAAGTGAAAACGCAGAAAATGCTTTTCTAATTTCAAATAAACAAATATGAAAAAGGGGCTGTCTTTCGGGATGGCCCTTTTTGCTATTAGTAAAATCGTGATTATCTCAAAGCTGACTTAGCTTAAAACAATAAAATTTTCTTTTTTCCAGATTTTCAATGAGAATATCGTTACAATACAGCGGGAATACTCCTTCCCGGATAAGCATAAAGCACACTGACTGAATGAATTTCGTGAGGGCCAACCATTAATTTTCCACTACTTGAAACACTTATAGGTACATCCCACCATAACACTATATCTTTATCATCTGATTCTGTCAAATAAATACTTTCAATAATCCCTGTTTCTACATTGTATTTGCATCCCCAAAAGGTACGTATATGATGAGGTGTAACAGTAGTTATCGAACAAACTCCTCTTTCTTGAAACCCTTTTATGATAAACTCCGAAAACGCTTTTACGTTATTGGGATATTTCTCTTCAAAAAAAGAATGATCAAAAAAATGATCTATATTTGGAAATATTTCAGGAAAATACTTCGGAAAATACCAAATCATCCCTCTTAATTCCATATTTCCCTGATTAGGAAAATGAGAAGCAAACGTTTCAAAAACGGCCAATTGCCGGAAATTAGCATGCTCTCTACCCGGAGTAAAACCATTTGGAGCTCCAACAGGAAGTACATTCCCATCGGCTATATAACGATCCTGCCACCATTGAATCATATTACTACTGGTAGCCGCCCAACAAAGCTTGGAGTCCTGAGAAAATCCTTCCTGCCCTCTCGACTTATTCTGATCATACCACCCTGTATCCAAACTAACGCCTTCGGCAAAAAGCGTTCCCGGTTCATGAGGAACATGAGTAAGCAAAGGAACTTCTACCAGAATTACCGCCGTTTCCCATTCCGTTACCTGAATTCTAAAATCAATAGCCTTTTTGATCGTTTTTACCGGTTTAATTTTTAATAAAAATCTCTTATTCCGTACCACACTTTCGGAATTTTCGATCGTGATTATTTTTGCTTTTCCAAGATTGGGGTCGTTTGGTGTAATATATATTTTAATCTGCTGGCTCTGATAAAAGTAGGCTATATTTTCAGGCGTATTTACCGCTGTCAATTTCGAACTGTAATCGGTCTTTCCCTGTGCTGGTAGTGCTGTAACAGTATTGCTAAACAGAGCACCTTCCTGTATTTGTAATCCTTCCATTTCAATCCGGTAACTATTATTATAAACAGTACCCGCTGCTGCATTTTCTTCTACTTCTACATATAGTGCAGACGGTACTCTTTGCAACGACGCCTCAATTACAATCGGAGAAGCATCTCCGGATAAAACCGGAAGCGCACTGGTACACATCGGAAAACCATCACTTATAAAATCTTCCGGACGACGTGTACTTTTCAATTGAAGTAATTCTGCCTCTGTTATCGGATCGTTAGAGAAAGTCATATTAGCCACTAAATAGGCTTTTAAACCCTCTCGTATTTCACTTTCCGGAATCGCAACGGTTATTTTTTCATTTTTAATTTCATGATGGCGTTCTTCCTGAACTAATTCTTCTCCGTTATTATGGAAAAGAAATAAACTATGCTGTTTTATAGCATTTTCCTGTTCTGTTGGATTGGCGTCTGAACTTTCGTTAAAATCACTCAGACTGATTTTAAATTCCAAAGACTTCATTCCGTTTGCCGGATCAGCAGTAAAAACATCTCGCTCTTCAGAACAGGAAACAGACGTAAAAACAAAAAGAATTATAATTAGAATACTTATTGTCGACTTAACCGACGATACAAAATACTTATTCATACTCATTTATATTAATATTTATCGTTAGTCTTTTGGAATTCTACGATTAAATTGAGGATACAGAACAATATTTTGGCACATCATAACTGATTATTACAAAGTTAATTTATACCACCTTAAATTCAGGTAAGCCTAACCGAGTCAATTACAACCTTTCAACAGACATTAATTTAAAACGGTTTACCCTCCTGTTTCTATCCTGTCTACTTTACATTCAAAACCTAACAATTATCATGTTTTATCCGCGAATAGGTTCATTATTTTGTAGAAATCTATTAGAACCATATGAATTACTGGAAAAAAGTAACCGCAGCAGAACGTCAGCTCCGCATCCGGGAAGCGCTGGCAGAAAATGTTAACTTTTCAAAAGATGCCTCCTTAGGCTATCCCGCCTCCAAACTGGATGGCAAAGTCTTTTATGAAGAAGCTCCCTTTTTAAAAGAGGCTCCGATGCTACAATCGTTTGTAGCCAATCCAAACCATATTGGTTGTCATACATTTGGCACTTCCGAAAAGGCCTTTAAAGGGACGCAGGAAATCGAACGTGAAGTACTCAATATGATCGCAGTGGATATCTTCCATATGGAACCTGAAAACTTCGACGGTTATATCGCTCCCGGCGGTACCGAAGCCAATATACAGGCACTGTGGATTTACCGGAATTATTTTAGCAATACTTTCGGAGCACATCCTGATGAAATTGCAATTCTGGCTTCCGAAGACACCCACTATTCCATTCCGAAAGGAGCCAATCTGTTACTGATCGACTGGTTAAAAGTTCCGGTAGATTTTGGAAATCGTTCCATCACAGCAGAAACACTGGAAACAATATTGATCAAAGCCAAAGAAAATGGTAAAAAATACTTTATCGTAGTAGCCAATATGGGTACCACCATGTTTGGTTCGGTAGACAATCCCGACCTGTATACGTCTTTGCTTGAAAAACACCAGCTCGACTATAAATTACATGTCGATGCTGCCTATGGCGGTTTTGTTTATCCGTTTAGCAATGCTTCTTCGGTTCTTGATTTCCAGAATCCAAAAATCAGTTCCATTACCATTGACGCACATAAAATGCTACAGGCGCCTTATGGAACCGGTATTTTTATCTGTCGTAAAGGACTTATCGAAAACGTACTCACCAAAGAAGCCGAATATGTGGAAGGTCTAGATCTGACACTCTGTGGAAGTCGTTCCGGAGCAAATGCCGTAGCCGTATGGCTGATTCTGACAACCTATGGTGCACACGGATGGTTTGAAAAAGTTTCTGTTCTACAAATGCGTACCAACTGGTTATGTCAGCAACTCGATCTATTGAAAATCCCATATTTCAGGGAACCGTTTATGAATATCGTAACCGTTCGGGCTTCCTTTGTCCCGGAACAAGTTGCCGAGCGCTTTAATCTGGTACCACAAAAACACGACGCAACCAACCAATGGTATAAAATTGTCGTAATGGATCATGTTGAAATCGAGCATCTGACCGCATTTGTCACCGCCTTACAAAATGTCGCCATCACCTCCGAAACATCCGTTTAAATCAGGAACGAAACATTTTTAAATAACAAAGCGCAACTAAAAGTTGCGCTTTGTTAAATTGCGGAAATTTAATAACAATCCGTCAGTATTTGATTATGGGATTGATAATAATGTAACTCCATACCATTATGCTCCTTACAAATTGTTTCCAATAAAGTCGTTACATTTTGCTGCATTGCCAATGATCCACAAATCATGATCACACCGCCCGATTGTAGCGTTTCGGCAATAAAAACCGCATCCCGTGCCAGTAAATCCTTGACATATTGTTTTGCGCCTTCGCGTGAATAGGCAATATGCAATTGTTTTAATTTTTGTGAGGTCAAACAGGCTTCAATACCGTCCCGATATAAGGCAAACGAAGCTTCTCCCCTAAAACCGCAATATAAATAACAATTCGCCCCTTTATTTTCGTCCAGCATTCCTAAAAAGGGTGCAATACCGGTTCCGTTGGAAATCATAATCACGTTTTGGGCTTTTTTCGGAAAATGGAAATGCTCATTACCTACAATTCGGGCTTGTAGTGTATCACCTGGTTTTAATGCATACAGATAAGACGACCCCAAACCTCCGGGATATAACTTGACACTCAACTGTACCATATGGTCCACTTTTCCAATCGAATATTGACGTTCCCGGTGATCGTTAGCCGGATAAATCGCCAATAAATCCCCGGATGTAAATGGCAACTTGCGTTGTGGCGCTATCTGAATCAGAAAGGCACCGTCGGTATGCGCCAGTTCGGTTTTCGAAACAACGGTAAACGCTTTTAATCCCTTTGGTTTTCCCTGAAAAGCAATCATCGATTCGGAAAAAGGAATTTCGACTTTTTGCGACCAAAGGTTCGCCCAGCGTTGGAAATCATCCGGAGATTTATCATTAACCGTATGAATATCCAGAAATGGTATTGCCCATGTTTGTTGCTCCAGTATATTGTGAACCTCAAAAGCAAACTTACAGAAATCCGGGTAGGATTTGGATCCGAAGCCTAAAACCGAAAAGTGAACCGGTTGCTGTTGTGGCTGTTTTTCCAATAATGTACGGAATTTTGCCGCATTTGTCGGCGCATCACCCAAACCATAAGTAGCCGTTAACAGGATGAGGTGTTCTGCTTTCGGGAAAACTGTATATGCATTCAGTTCCGTAATAAAGGACTTCTCTCCTTGTTTTAGCAACTGTTCGTGAACGGCATTCGCAAAACGAAATGTTGTCCCGTTTTCCGATCCGACCAAAATAATAAAACGGCTTTCGTCGCTTTTAAATTTATTTCGAACACGATTTCCGCGTCTTTTAAATGTGATTGCAAAACCGGAATAAATAAAAAATAGAATATTCGCAGCAGCTATCGCCAGAACAATCGCCCAAACAGCACTCGAACGCCCGGTATGCAACGTCAGACTCAGATTGGACAAAAGTGTGGTTTGTGAATACGGTATTTCGCTTAGGATATCACCGGTTATCTGATTCACGACCAATTCCCGGTCTTTCAGTTTAAACGTATAATAATCTTCTACGTCTTCGGAAAACGGAAATTCAATGGATTGTACTTCGGATAAAGGTAAATGCTGAAATACTTTAAAATCGGATAACTTTTGAGCCGGCTCCGAACGGATGGCATCAAAATCGATAGCGTGCGTTATCTTTTTTTCCGGTCCTAGCAATTCAAAGCGCACTAACGACAGATAGGTTCCGGTAATTGTAATGATCAAAATCGGAATTAATGCCAGTCGTCCCAATAATACATGGTAATACTGCGCGAAGTTTTCTTTAACGATCCGGGTAAAAAAACGTTTCAAACCACGTTGCCGCTGAATCACTAAAACCGTTCCGGTACTCGCGATCAGTAACAATAAAAAGGCGGTTATCCCTATAAAAACCCTTCCGGTTTCATGTAAAAAAAGCGAGCGGTGCAATGTGGTTACCCATCGAAAAAATTCATTTTCTTTAGGTACCACTCCGAGTGATTTCCCTGTTTTCGGATCTACGTAAACCGTTGCGTCCTTACCATCGGCATCAATCACTTTGGCTATTACAAACTGGTTGGCATCAATCGTTACATCGGTAATTTCGTCGTATTCCTTTTTGAGTACCGGTAGCATTTCAGCCACCGTAATTTGGTTGAAGTCGGCTGCGCGATAGGGTTGTGTTTTTTGCAGAACGGGTTCAAAAGCAAGCACAATTCCCGTTACGGAAGCGAGGGCTATAAAGAGAAAAGAAGATACAGCCAATGCTAGATGGCTGTATCTCCATAATGAGATTGTCATATTTCCAATTGTTAATTCGGACTGATACGTACGTAACGGATATATCCCGTACCTTCATTTTTACCCGAAAGATTCTCGGTTGTTAACGGGAATTCGATGTCTTTTACACGGTATTCCTGGTTCTCTACCGCTGATTCGAATCGAAGGCTGTAACCTGCATTAATCTTCGCATTTTCTAATTCCAACACTGTAATGCTACGCTCACCGCCCGAAACCGATGCTCCGGTAATGGCACTAAGATTAGCTGGTTTTTTAGTCTGGAATTTATGCCATTCTTTCAGGTCTTTGTACCATTTTTTATCATCGCCCATCACATAAAGTGTTTTTTCATAGGCGCCTTTCGGATCGATTAACGATACTACAATATAAGCACCTTCACCTGGATAATTTGTCATCTGAACCATACATTTGTATTTCGATGATCCGGTTTTCTGTGCCATTACTGTTACTCCCGAACAAAATGTCAACGCAAGGATAAGGGCTACTTTAAACAGTTTTTTCATATTCTTATTTTAAGAAATCTAGTGATACTTTATTTTTAGTCAATGTTTCGTTTTCAGAAGCCAGATCATAGGCTGTTTCTTTAAACTCGGTCTGGATTGATTTTTTAGCGTCAAGATTGTTGATCAGGTGCTTTAAAATCGTATCGTCCTGTGCTACTAAAGCCGCTTTATGTAAAGCAGTCATTCCTTCTTTATTCTTAGCATTTACGTCCGATTTATAACTTTCGATAAGTTTGATCAACGACATATCATTTTTTGCAACTGCCATATGTAGCAATGTATTTCCGTTTTTCTGAGGTGCTGCCACATTCAATCCGGTTTGTTCGATTGTTTTTAATTTGGCGCGGAACAACTCCTCTTTTTGCGGTGTATACGATTGCATTAAATAGGCTACTACATTATCGCCATTGGCATCCACAGCTTTTACATCGGCCTCTTTACTTAACAACAAACGAACCACTTCCGGAGAATTGTAACGTGCCGCTAATAACAATGCGGTTGCTCCTTTTTTATTCGCCTGATTGATATTTTTAACCGAAGGTAGTAAAATATTTAGCACTTCAAGATCGCTGTTACTTGCCGCTGCGTTCATAAAAGCGGTTGTTCCTTCTTTGTCCGGTTGGTTTACATCTACACCTTTAGACAGGAAATATTTAATAATATCACCTTGTTTGTCTTTTCTTACGATGGCATGTAAAACGGTTTCACCATTTTTCCCGGTAGCCGTCGGCTTGATTTTTAATTCTTCCAGATATTGGTAAACATCCAACGTGTTGGCAGTACTACGTGTTCCCTGACTCGCAAAGATCATCGCGTTATCGTTAAACTTCACTCCTTTTTTTAACAAGGCTTTCAAGGTTTCAATATTTCCGGTTCTGGCGGCATAGTTAAAAGCCGTATTTCCATTGGCATCGGTACTTTTAAGATCCAATCCTTTATTCACAAAGTAGTTGATCAAAGAAAAGTCTTTATCATAAGCTGCGACTAATAAAAGTGCATTAGCCCCTTCGTGATCCACATCTTTTTTCAGATTGGCTCCGTTTTTCAGGCACAAATCATACACTTTGGTGTTTGCCTGACCATTTGCAGCGGCAAAGTTCAATGGGGTATACCCTTTGTCATCCTGTAAATCCGTTTTAGCACCTTTGCTTAATAAATACTCCATCAGATCGACATTTCCTTTATAAGCCGCCCAAAACAGGTAGGTTCTACCATCGTGTGTTAGCTTATTTACACCGTTACCTTCTTGCGATAATAAAAATTTGATGGCATCGTTAGAAACCCCTTCGGTTATGGCAAATACCACCGGATCAAAAGCATTACTGTTCAACTGTGAAGGATTTCCTCCTTTTTGAATTTCCGCTTTTATAGTGGTTATGTCGGGATTTTTTTTCCAGAAAGAGCGCTCTAAAAATACATTTTGTTGCGCGTGAAGCGTTACGGAAGCCAGTGTTATCGAAGCGATAAATAGCTGTTTGAAGTTTATAGTCATGATAATTTGGTTTTGAATGATACCGTTTTTACAGCAACTACTGCAAAATCACGGTCGGGCAAAATTAATAAGAATCATTCTAAATAAAAAGCTAAATTATCACAAAATATAGATGGTTGCTTTTATTTGCTTATCGAACATTTATTTATTTCCAACAATAAAATAGGCCAGACTTCCCAAAACCGGAAAAGCAAGTATCAGAATACACCAGATAATTTTCCTATCCGATTCCAATCTCGATTTACTCAATCGAAACAAACTAAAGATGATAAATACAATCAAACATAACAGAAACAATTGCCAGTAAAATACACTCATTTGTTTATTTTTTAAATTAATAATCTCCCCTTATTCCATGTCTTTAAAATATGCCGTAAAAAAAGCAAATGATGTATGTCCTCCATACTTACTAAGCGAAGGACTAAATCTTCCTTTTGTTATTAATCTACGTCTATATACTGTACCAACGCTTTCAAAAAATAAATTATAATTAAAAATCCCTTCTACTATAACTTCATAGGGAGCTCCTCTATCTATATTAAAATGATAAAAACTTTGGCTATAGGATACTCCTAATGTAAAGCCCGTAATATCAGTAAAAACATTGGTGATTGCATCAAATTGCTTGGCATCCAATAAATTTCTATTATAATTAAAACTAAGATTCATATTCATATATAAAGCTCCACGAACCGGAAACTGCCCGGAATAATAACAATTATCTCTAAAATCCCAGTCACCTCCATATCTAGCAGATGTATTATTATTCTGTAATGTATCCAACACAGGCAACATCTCTTCTTTATTTAAAATAGTTTCTTTTGGAAATATCTTTTCTAAATCATCCAATGATTTCAGCATTATACACTCATCAGGTTTAATTTCGTCCGTAAACGATACATTGGCCGGGTCTAATCCCAGCTCTTTAAATTTTGCCAGTATCAATTCTTTTTTATAATTTTTCTCCTCTTGACTTAAACTTTTTGGCGTCGTTTCTGTATAATCGGAACCACACGAAACAAACAACAATATTCCTAAAAAAGGAACTCTCATTTTTTTTACAATAGTGACTAATCTCATAATTTCCATTTTTTAAACGTTTATCAGAAGTTCCGTAAACATTAAAAAACAATAGCATAAATGACTTTTTCTTACTGCTTTTCGAACGGAAATACAACATTAAAAACGATACAAACAAAAAAACCGTAGCCAATTGAACATTTTCAATAGGCTACGGTTTATATTTTTTAAGGATTCAGCTATCGGTATCACGAAAACGATACCAATCGTTCGTTGAATTATACTTGTTTATGATGCTTACAGTTCACCAGTAATTTCACCATTTGATCAAATTTCTGACGGTATTCATCCGTAAACGCGCCTTCGTGATCGTATAACGCTTTACGCGCAACCGGAACACTAAAAGGTAACGTCCACGCCCGTAGTGATTTGGCCACGGCATCCATATTCGTAATACCGTTCATCGCATGACTTCCATCGGCCCAACAAACAAACCCGATCGTTTTATCCGTTAGATACGGTGTCGTTTCTTTCGAACTGACTTCCAACCAGTCAAGGCAATTTTTCATCACACCGGTCATTCCGCCGTGGTACAAAGGTGTTAACCAGACATGTATATCCGCATTGCGAAATACATGTGCCATCATCTCCACCGATTTTGGCACCGTATTCAGGGTTACGTCAAAAAGTGGAATTCCGGAATCCGGCAGATTAAAAACGGTAACATTTGCCCCGGTCGCTTCGAATTCGGTTTTAAAATAATCGGCAATTTTATGTGAGGTCGCATTGGATCTTCTTTCCAAAGCGCCGTTAAATACAAGTACATTCATAAATCACAGTAATTGGTTAATATTTCCGGATCACTTTGGGCAATCCCGGTTCGCCATATAGCAATGTGGCAACTTTACCGGCCAGAATAGTGCTTACGCAAATATAAAGTGCATCCGGTATATGTTCGCTGGCCTTAACAGCCACTTTTTTATCAAAATATAAAGACAAATCGGCATTTTCGACCGACTTTTCCCAGCTTTTTATCAGGTGTTCCTTTTCCGTCCCGTAGGCAATTGATACGGCAAAAGGCTTTAATTTTGTCGTGATCAACATATAAACCCATTGTGGAATAATCGCATCAACAGAACAAACAACTGACACTGCTTTACCCGAATAGTCTTCCCAATTTACGGAATCCATCGCAGTTCTGAAACTTTTTTCTACAATGATCAATTCTTCATATAAGTAGGTTTTTATATCAAATGTTACAAAAGTCATCGTCGGACGGTAGACTTCTAAATCCAGTCGTAAAATCCCGGAAGCCGTCACTTTATTTTCTATGGTCGCATCTTCTGTCATAATCCAAGCGAATCCAATTGTACCTTATAAATAGCCTTAAACCACGAAGTTCGCGCTAATCCTGTAAAGATACAATCGCTGTTTATTATTTTTGATTCTGAAGCAAATGTAGTAAATTTGCCTAATAAACCAAATAATCACTTTGTTTATTATGGAAATTAAATTACCGGAAAACGAAAGAGCCTTATGGATCTTAAAAACCAAAGGCCCGCTTTCTGTTATAACCCTGGCCAAAGAACTGAATGTGACCACCGAAGGTGCGCGTTTTAATATTTTAAAGCTCGCTTCCGAGGGATTGGTACTATCGGAAACGGTTTCCAAAGGACGCGGCCGACCGCAGCAAATCTGGTCGCTTACCGCTACCGGTAATTCCCGTTTTCCGGATACGCATGCCGATCTGACGGTAAAACTGATCCAGAAAACAAGGGAAATACTTGGCGAAAAAGCACTGGATGCCGTTATCGAAGCGCATTCGGCAGAAATTCGGAACAGCTATCTAAACGCCGTATCCGGGGTAGATGCACTTGAAAAACGCATTCAGATTTTAACCGAAATCCGGAACAACGAAGGTTATATGGCTGGCTATACCCAAGAGGATGATCATTTTTTAATATACGAAAACCACTGCCCGATTTGCGCTGCAGCTACGATATGTCAGGGGTTTTGCCGATCCGAATTAGAAACTTTTCAGGCTGTTTTAGGCGAAAAAACAACCGTAGAACGTCTGGATCATATTGTTTCCGGTGCGACGCGTTGTACCTATAAAGTCAGTATCAAAAAGAATCGGTAACCAATTAATACCCTGTTTACATCCAAAATCTCATAAAAAAATAAATGTTGTATCTTTGCCGAAAATAGACACTGTATGACCACTTTCGAGCAATTTAATCTTCCCAAATCCTTACAAAAAGCTATAGACGAGATAGGATTGACTACGCCTACTCCAATCCAGGAGCGTTCTTTTCCGGTAATTATGTCGGGACGGGATATGATGGGAATTGCCCAAACCGGTACGGGTAAAACCTTTGCCTACCTGTTACCAATTTTAAAACAGTGGAAATTTACGCCAACGCACACTCCAAAAGTAGTGATCATCGTACCTACAAGAGAATTGGTAGTTCAGGTGGCGGAAGAAGTTGAAAAACTATCCAAATACATGTCTGTCCGCGTATTGGGTGTATACGGAGGTGTAAACATCAACACACAGAAAACTTCGGTTTACGAAGGTGTAGACATTTTAGTAGCCACACCGGGACGATTAATGGATCTTGCCTTAGATAATGTTGTTCGTTTTGACGAAATGCAAAAGCTGGTCATCGACGAGTTTGACGAAATCCTGAACCTAGGGTTCCGTTTTCAGATCACGTCTATTTTATCGATGATGAAACCGAAACGTCAGAATATTTTATTCTCGGCGACCATGACGGATGAAGTAGATGAATTACTGGACGAATATTTCGATTTCCCGGAAGAAGTTTCCCTGGCACCATCCGGAACACCGTTGGAAAAAATACGTCAGATCGCATACCATGTACCGAATTTCCTAACCAAAGTAAATCTTTTAAAACATTTACTAACGGAAGACGATAGCCTGGAACGCATCTTGGTATTCGTAAATAACAAAAGAGTTGCCGATATCCTGATGGAACATTTGGACGAAGACTTTTCGGGTCAGTTTGGAGTAATCCATTCCAACAAATCCCAGAATTACCGTTTGAATACCATGGCCGAATTTCAGGAAGGAAACCTTCGCGGTATCGTAACCACCGATATTATGGCGCGTGGATTGGATATTTCGGATATTACCCACGTGATTAACATGCAATTTTCGGAAGTTCCGGAACAATATATCCACCGTATCGGACGTACCGGTCGTGCCGATAAAGAAGGTATTGCCATTAGCCTTATCGATCCGAAAGAAGAAGAATTCCAGGTTGAATCCGAATTACTAATGGAAAAAGAACTGGAAATCTTAGAAATACCGGCATCGGTAACAATCGAAGAAAAAAGACTGGAGTTTGAAAAGGAAAAACAAAAAGTAAAATTCCTTTTAAAGAGAACCAAACTTGATGGTGGCGGTGCTTTTCACGATAAATCCGACAAAAACAAAAAAGTAAACCTTGGTGGTCCGGGCAAACGAAACCCGCGAAAAACAAAACCGCGTAACCGTGCTGTAGAAAAGAACAGAGCCGCCAAACGAAAAAAGAAATAATTGGTACCCGAAGTAATGTCGAAAACTAAAAACTAATTACTATTTTTGACAAACATTAAAATACAATGCAATTCAAACACCCTGAAATTCTGTATTTCCTCTTTCTATTGGTTATACCAATTCTGGTTCATTTATTTCAATTGCGTCGTTTTAAAAAAGAATACTTCACCAATGTTCGCTTCCTGAAAGAAGTCAGTATCCAGACACGAAAGAGTTCCCAAATAAAAAAATGGTTATTGCTTTGTACGCGATTACTATTGCTCGCCTGTTTGATTCTGGCTTTTGCACAACCTTTTTTTAACGCAAAAGACTCCAAAAATACAGCTAACGAAATGGTAATCCTTTTGGACAATTCCTTTTCGATGCAAGCCAAAGGCAACCGCGGTGAATTACTAAAAAGAGCCGTACAGGATCTTTTGGAAAACACTCCGGACAATCAGCGGTTTTCATTACTAACCAATACCGAAGCGTTTTGGGATACCGATATCCGTTCGATTCAAAAAGAATTACAATCATTATCGTACAGCTCGGCTCCTTTCCGACTTGATTTTTTACGAAACAAAGTCGAAGCTAAAAAACACAATGTTCCGAAAGATATTGTGATCATTACCGATGCCGTACAAGCCGATCAAAACGCGGCGGTCATTCAGGAACAAAGTCCGGTCTATTGTATCATTCCAAAGGCCGAAAATAAAAACAATATCAGCATTGATAAGGTTTCGATCAACCAGCAATCCGACGATTTTTACGAGATCAAAGTAGCGTTAAGTGCTTATGGCGAATTGCAATCCGAAATTCCGATGGCGGTTTATAACGGTAAAAATCTGGTTGCTAAAACCGTAATTACGTTTGATACACCGAAAAAAAGCATCGTATTCAATCTTCCGAAAAAAGATTTTCACGGTTATGTTTCTCTGGAAGACAACAGCCTAACCTACGACAATACGTATTATTTCAGCATTTCGAAACCGGAAAAATCCAATGTAATTGCCATTGGTGATGCCGACAAAAATGCCTTTTTATCGCGGATTTATACTCCGGATGAATTCCAATACAAAAATACCACGCTAAGCACACTCGATTATAATGCACTCGACAAACAAGACGCGATTATTATAAACGAATTAAAAGAAATTCCGCAGGCGTTAACCACTACCTTAAAGGCTTTTTACGACAAAGGCGGTACAATTGTGGTAATCCCGGCAGCGGAAACATCAGTACAAAATCTGACTGCATTTTCCGGGAATTTCGGAATTACCAAAATCGGTTCGTTACAAAATACACCGAAACAAATCACGAAAATAGCCTTTAACCATCCGCTATACCAAACCGTATTCGAAAAGAAAACCGACAATTTTCAATATCCGAAAGTCAATACTACTTTTACGATTGGCGGTAATCCGGCCGGTATTTTAAGTTACGACGATCAGACGCCGTTTTTGAGCTCCGTTACCAATAAAATCGGAATGTTATACCTGTTTGCCGCACCGATAAATAAAACAAACAGTAACTTTCAAAACTCCCCGTTAATTGTGCCTACTTTTTACAACATGGCACAAAATAATCAGAAAACCGGAATATCCGAATTTACAATCGGAGACAATCAAAGTCTGATATTGGACGTTATCTTATCGAAAGATGAAGTCGTAACGGTTCAAAACGAAAAATCGGATTTTATCCCAATGCAACAGATCCTAAACAACAAGATCAAACTGGACTTTGGAGACTATCCGGAACAATCGGGAAATTATGCTATCGCGAAAGGAAATACGCTACTGAAAAACATTAGTTTTAATCATGCCCGTACCGAAAGCGATCTGAGCCTGCACAACGAAAACATTTACGATAAATATACTAAAACCGACTCCATTGCCACTGTTTACAACGATATCCATTCGACGCGAACAGCCAGTGAAGCCTGGAAGTATTTTATCATCGCAACACTACTATTTTTATTACTAGAACTACTGATCCAAAAATTCGTAAAATGAATGTAATTCTTAAAAACGCAACGATCATCGATACCGACAGTCCGTATCACAACCAAAAAACGGACCTGAAAATTATCGATGGTACTATCCGTACTATCGGATCGAACCTTTCGAATGAAGAAGGCGCCGCCGTTATCGAACTGGAGAATCTCCACGTTTCCCAAGGGTGGTTTGACAGCTCCGTATCGCTTGGCGAACCGGGCTATGAAGAAAGAGAAACGATTGCCAACGGACTGAATGTTGCCGCCAGAAGCGGTTTTACCGATATAGCGTTACAACCCAATTCCGCTCCTGTAGTGGACAATCAGACCGAAGTTAATTTTGTATTACACAAAGCCCGGGAAGCCGCCACACAATTACACCCGATTGGCGCACTGACCAAAAACAGCGAAGGAAAAGACCTGGCCGAATTATTCGACATGACCAATGCCGGTGCTGTGGCTTTTGGCGATTATAACAAAAGTCTGGACAACGCCAACCTGTTAAAAATCGGATTGCAATATGCTCAGGATTTTAACGGACTGATCATCGCTTATTGTCAGGATGAAAAAATAAAAGGAAACGGAGTGGTAAACGAAGGTATCGTGAGTACGCGTCTTGGATTAAAAGGAATTCCGACACTGACCGAAGAAATCCACGTAGCCCGTAACCTTTTCCTATTGGAATACACCGGTGGAAAACTACATATCCCAACCGTATCTACGGCAAAATCCGTATCTTTAATACGCGAAGCCAAAGCGAAAGGTTTAAACGTGAGCTGTAGTGTTGCAGTACACCATTTGGTGATGACCGACGAAAAATTAACCGGTTTTGACACCCGTTATAAAGTGACACCACCTTTACGCGACGAAAAAGAAAGACAAGCCTTGATTGCCGGCGTTATTGATGGTACGATCGATATGATCACTTCCGATCACAATCCGTTGGATATCGAACATAAAAAAATGGAATTCGACAATGCCAAAAACGGAACTATTGGTATGGAAAGTGCTTTCGGAGCGTTATTAGCCGTACTTCCAATCGACATCATCGTAGCCCGCTTAACCGCCGGAAAAGCACTATTCGGATTAAAAAAACAATCGATAAACGTCGATCACAAAGCGAGTCTGAGTTTATTTACAACCGAAGGAACATGGGAATTTACCAAAGCTCATATTCTTTCCAAATCTAAAAATTCCGCTTTTCTGGGACAACCGATGAAAGGGAAAGCTTATGGAATTTACAACCACGGAAAATTAATCCTAAACGAATAAAAGATGCAAAATACTGTAGAGCAAGGCAAAACAACCGCTATTATCAGCTATATCACTATTATCGGAACCATTATCGCTATTTTTATGAATATGGAAACCAAAAATCCATTTGCCGGTTTTCACATTCGTCAGGCATTTGGTACACACCTGGCTTTTTATGTCCTGGCATATTTTGTAGGATATGCCGATAGCTGGATGGCTTCTTCTGCATTTTTTATCTTCTTTTTTGTTCTTTGGGCCTATGGAATCGTAGGTGCCTTCCAAAATGAAATGAAAGTCACTCCTATCCTGGGAAAATATTTCCAGGACTGGTTTAAAAATTTAGCATAAAATGAGTCTATCGTTATTTCACCTCGTTAGAGAACCCAAAATCAAATCGGATAAAAATCCGTTATTATTGTTATTACACGGATACGGCAGCAATGAAGAAGATCTGTTTTCATTTGCTTCGGAACTTCCGGACAATTATTATGTTATTTCTGCACGGGCACCGCATCCGATGCCGCCTTACGGAAATGCCTGGTATAGTATCCACTTTGATAGTGATGCCAATAAATTTTCGGATGACGACGAGGCGATCGAATCCCGCGCGCTTATTGCTAAATTTATCGATGAATTAATCGAAACCTACCCTATTGATCCGACAAAAGTTACTTTAGTTGGTTTTAGTCAGGGTGCAATTTTAAGTTATGCCGTTGCTTTATCCGATCCGGAAAAAATACAACGCGTAGTCGCTTTAAGCGGTTATATTAATCCGGCGATTTTGGTCGATGGTTATGCCGATAAAGCACTTTCAAAGCTTCAATTTTTTATTTCCCACGGAACAGTCGATCAGGTTATTCCGGTAGAATGGGCTCGAAAAGCCCCAGAATTTTTAAGAGCTTTGGGACTGGATGTTGTTTATAACGAATATCCGGTAGGACATGGTGTCGCTCCGCAAAACTTCTACGATTTTAAAAACTGGTTGCAACAAACCTTATAATAAACTAAAAAGTCCGGTAATCACCGGACTTTTTTATTGTTCGGGATTATCACTTCCCGTTACTTGTTTTTCTTCAGTTAAGGCACCTTTATATTTTACGATTCCTTTTTCGATCAGTTTTAAACCGTCACCGGTTTCCAATGTCCAACCTTCTCCGTGGTAAGGTTTACCTTCTTTTTCACGTGTCAGGATAACCGAATTGTTTCTGTCCGGCAAAAACAATTCCGCCCGATCACCATCTTTTTCGAAGGTTACAAATCCACTGATAATTGGTTCTTCGATTTCTTCTTCCTCGTCAACAGTAGTTTCTTTTACCGGATTTAGACGAAAACCTTCTTCGAACACACGAATACAATCATTTTTAAGTACCGACCAACGATAACCGGCAGAACCAACACATCCGTGTTCGTCTCTGTCGGTCCCTAAAACCATCGGTTTAGGACTCACTACAACTTCTTTTTCGTCATCGTGTTTTTTCATGATATAATCACAGGATACGAAAAGAAAACTGCATAAAAGTAAGGGCAATATTTTTTTCATGCTATTATCTTTTTGCTTCAAAACGGTTTCCAAAAAGGAAACCCTGTTGAAACTTTAAAGTTACAAAATAATCATATTATTGTACGGTATTGGCAAACAAAATCGCATCAATACGCTCGAAATCCGTAGGCTTATCTTCATTATGAAAATATTTTAACAGGACTTCTCCTCTAGCCGATCCGCTGTAAAAGTCGGCTATAATCCAACGGTGATTTAGTATTTTTATTTTACTGATAATAAATTTATTTCCGTTAATCGGCTCATAAGGTACCAAACGGTTACCGGTTTTGGCATCGTTAAGAGTTACCAGATCTTCTTTTACTTTGGCTGCGACTTTAGCCACATCATAACGCGAGAAATATTCCTGTGCATCGTCGTCAAAATCCAAAGAAAAATAATCGCTGTCATTTTTTTCTTCTTTCAGAGTATTGATGGAATCCCGAACTTTTGTGATACGGGTTTTGGCATTTTCAAGTTCTTGTCCTTGTGTTTTGAGGATTTTATTCGAGTTCATATACTGAAAAATATTAAACAGTAATGACAGGATAAAAAGATAGAGTATCGCTTTTTTCATAGTGGTTAAATTACAATTTCAAGGTTGTCATAGGCCAGGAATACATTTTCCGGCAGGGTTTGCTGCACTTCTTCGTGGAATCCCATATGATGACTAATATGCGTCAGATAGGCTCTTTCGGGCTGAATTAATTTGATAAACGCCAGTGCTTCTTCGAGATTAAAATGGGAAATATGCGGTTCGATCCGAAGTGCATTTACCACAAGAACTTTTAATCCTTTTAATTTTTCGATTTCTTCAGTGTCGATTGTTTTTACATCGGTCAGATAGGCAAAATCATCAATACGATAGCCAAATACCTGTAAATCGGCATGCCAGGCATTTACCGGAATTACTTTTTTACCGCCGATTTCGAAATCGGAATCCTTTTCCACTTCCGTTACCGTTACGGATGGCGCACCCGGATAGCGGTTTTCGGTTTCAAAAATATAATCGAAACGTCTTTTCAGACTTTCAATTACTCTTTTATGTGCATAAACTGGCATATCACCTTGTCGGAAATTAAACGGTCGGATATCATCTAATCCGGCCGTATGATCCGCATGTTCATGCGTAAACAATATACCGTCGAGTTTACGGCAATTGGCCGCCAGCATCTGTTGTCTGAAATCCGGACCACAGTCAATTGCATAGGCTTGGTCATCCCAGCTTAGCAAAGCGGAAACCCGTAATCGTTTATCTTTTATATCGCGGCTCAGGCAAACCGGATGATCACTTCCAATTATAGGAATCCCCTGTGAGGTTCCCGTACCCAAAAAATATACTTTCAAAGTAGTCTTCTTTTTTACAAAAATAAGAATCTCTCTTCTAAAATAATGAATACACCCTGTGTTAAAAAACAATAGTTTCAGAAATTTAGAGCCGATCCTAATAATAACGGGAGATGACAGCTTATCAAAATCATTTTAAAACTACACGTACAATAGTTCACATTTTATTTTACATTCCAGTAATCAGGTCTGACAAAACGACTTACTAAGCCACTAACAACACATAAACCCCAAAACCACTTGACTTTTTAGTTAAAATGTCGGATATTGCACTGCAAATCAATGACGATCATGAAAGATAAGGAGCAACCGGAAGAAAGTCAACCCAAAAAAAGAAAAGTATCGCAGGGTCCGATAAAGGAAAAAGCCCGAACGATGCAAAAACTTGTTGATGCAGTGGGAATTGTCCTGAAATCGGAAGGTTATACAGGTCTCACTATTGCAAAAATAGCAGCTGCTGCAGGTTTAGACCGTAAACTGATTTACGCGTATTTTGGTGATGTAAACAATCTTATTGAAACCTATATCAGGAAACGGGATTACTGGGCGAATTCGTATGACGATGATATCGTTCCAGACATCATCACACAAAATCATGTCAGCGTAACGGATGGTCAATATTTTCTGCAAGGTCATTTTAATGCCTTTCTTGAAGACGTCGAAATGCAAAAAATGATTCTTTGGGAACTTAGTGAAGTCAACCCACTTTTAATTGAAATTGCCGAATTACGAGAAAAAGTAGGCGAAGAACTATTTAAATATTCAGATCCCTATTTTGAAGGAACGGGTATTAATATGCGCGCCATAACAGCCATCATGATTGGCGGAATCTACTACCTTTCCTTACACGCCAAGACCAATGGTGTTACAATTTGCGGAATTGACGTCAATCAACCCGATGGAAAACAAGCCATTTTAGATGCGTTAGCACAAATAGTTGATTTTGGCTATGAAGCTGCTGAAAAAACAAAAAAATAATTCTTAAAATACCTTTATACTGAAACCGCTTTTCTAAGCGGTTTTTTTTATGCTTTTATATTATTTATCGCTTTTTTCACTTTATACTACTTGATTTCACAAAATGATTTTTAGATTAAATTATTTCTCAATTTGTTACAAAACACAACAAAACATCAATTTTAAAACGAAACCTACATTTTTTAACAATACAAAACCTATTAAAACAAAAATATAACCGTTTTTTCAATTCAAAATATCTAAAAAAATAGATTGATTTTTTAAAATATTCACATTTTGTACCATTAATTAATCTTTTGATAATGATAATTTAATAAAAATGAGGCTGAATTTATTATTTCCAAGACAAGCGATATATTTTTTCAATAGATTTGTTTTCAACTAATTATCAAAAAATTTTAATTATGAAAAAATTTATTTTGATGGCAGCAATGATTCTGCCTTGTGTATTTGCTTCAGCAGCAACTTCTGAAAAAGTAGCACCAAACGCGAATACTTCAATTGAATTAACCAGCAACATGGTATTAGGCCAAACTGCTGATGAAGTTGGAGAAGCTATCTATTTAGGTGTTTACGATGTATACGTGGATGGTGTCTATATTGGAACTTATCACGTATATCTGGTAATCAACTAGAAATGTTCGCAAAGTGTCTGTTATTTTTATAACAGACACTTTCTTTTTTAGTCAAAAAATCATATTTTTGATTAAATCACACTAAAAGTTCCAAATTTAGAGTCCCTAAAAATTATTTCTATGAAACGTTACATTTTTATTCTACTAACCAGTATCGGCATGAATCAGACTATCACCGCACAAACCTCCAAAATAACGTACGAAGAACAGGCGAATATTGAGAACCAGTTAAAAAATGTAACCGATCCGGCAACACGCGAACGTGTATCAAAATACCTGTCTCAGGTTAAAACATTTACGCTATACTATAAAGATGGTATCTCATTGTATAACGAACAAAACGCAAATGACACTTCAGATAAAGACAGTGGATTAAGCGAAAGCAGCTCCAAATTCAAGACCGTAAACATTGGTAAGAAAAGTGGTGGCATTTATAAAAATCAAAAAACAAACGAATACCTACAGGAAGCTGATCTTTTAGGCAAAGCTTTTCTGGTTTCGGACAAACTGGATAAAATCAGCTGGAAGTTGATCAATGAAACCAAAAAAATTGGCGAATTTAACTGTAAAAAAGCCACTGCCGTTGTAAACGGTGAAAACGTTACCGCCTGGTATGCACCTTCACTTCCCATAAATGACGGACCAAAAGACTACTGGGGATTACCCGGATTAATTATCGATCTGACAACCGATACGAAAACGTATCATGCTATAAAAGTCACATCGATAGCGCAATTTGACTTTGAAAAACCTTCTAAAGGACAAAAAATATCCAAAGAAAACTATATAAAAGACCGAAACGAAAAAGTTGATCAACTAAAAAGAGGAATGGGGAATGTGTTAAACCAGAACTAAATGATCCGAACTTTTTTTGTACTGCTTATTCTAGTTATACCCACGCTCCTAAATGCCCAGAACATTACCGGTATCCTAATCGACTACCAGTCAGAAAAGGGCATTTCCGGGGCAACCCTGCAACTCATCGATAGTCAGACAAACGCTACCATAAGCTATGTACTATCCGATGATAACGGGAAATTTACGCTGGCAATACCTCCGCCCGGGAATTATATTTTAGAGATCAATCATATCGCGTATGATCCGGAATTTCAACAAATAACCGTTTCTAATTCCAACCCTGAAATTCATCTTCCGATACAACTCAGAACGAAATCCAAACAACTTAACGAAGTAATCGTTCAAGGTTCGCGCGCAGCAGCGCAGCAAAAAGGCGATACAATTCGCTACAACATCAATGCTTTTACAACCGGAAATGAAGAAAAGCTTAAAAACATTATCGAAAAACTTCCCGGCCTTGAAATCGACGATAACGGAAAAATAAAATCCCAAGGGAAAGTCATCGAAGAATTACTGATCAACGGTAAACCGTTTTTTGGTAAAAATCATAAAATGGCTACGGAAAATCTGAATGCCAAAATGATCGACGATATTGATTTGATCAACAATTATGAAACCTTTGGCGCCATAAAAGATATTGAGGGAACGAACAATAAAAAAGCGCTTAACATCCATATCAAAGAAGAATACCTTGGCAAAATAACCGGTGATATTGCCGGGCTATCCGCTTATGACGATCGGTATAAAGTGCACAGCAACCTGTTTCGGTTTATGCCCAAATTTAATGCCAGCGCTATTCTCGACAGTAATAACCTAGGCGAACAGGCGATTAGTCTTCGGGATTATATGGATATGGACGGCAACATCAAATCGGATATCCGGAACAACGACATGGGCAATCCTGTTTTTGGAGCGGGGAAAATTCCAAAGTTTCTGGTTGCTAACGAAAACAACGAAACCAGTCGTTCGCATACCGCAGCTCTAAACATCAGTGCCATGCCAACGGACAAGTTGAGCATTAATGCTTTTAGCATTTTAAATCATTCCCGTTTTACCGAACAACGTCTGGTTGAAAAAACTTTTTTTAACACTTCCAATTCCCTACAATCTCAGGATGCTATAGCCGGTAAGATGAACTTTTTATTTAATCAGACAAAAGTAAATCTGGAGTACAAACCAAACAAAGATAACCTGATTAATTACTCAGCCATTCTGGATTCCGGTCATGACAAAGGGCAACGGGACACGGAAAGCATTCTAAACGGTCAGCCGCAGGATTTTGAAGAAAACAACAAAGCGATTAAACTTAATTTCGGACAACAATTGAGTTATGTTACCAAGCTCGCTCGTAATAAATTACTTTCAATCAACGCCTATCAGGAATTTAAAAAGCAGGACAACCGTTATGATTTTATTTCCGACCAGCAAACCTTGCTTCCTCCCTATCAGCGGCTTGATCAGGAATATGTTTTTAAGAGTAATGAAATCGGCGTTTTTAGCAAATACACGCAAAAAATCAGCAACCATGTGGTACGTGGCAATGCCGGTTTTGTATGGAATCGTTCGTCTTTAGAACTCCTGCAATCGGCATTAGTCACCGGTCAGCCGGAAATAAATCGAAACAGTAATTATGCCTTCGCCGACATATCGGTCAAAAAAGCCATTTCCCTATTGCAATACAATGCCAAGCTGGAATTCCGAAATTATTTTTTACAGCCGTCTGATGCCACTAAGGCTTATCTGTTACCGTTTGTACAAGTAAAACTCGCTTTTACCGACTTGCATTACCTGAGTCTGAGTTATAACCGGAATATTAGTTTTTATGCCAGCGATATACAAAACAATTTTCTATATGCCGACGATTATCGGAATTATTACAACCCTAGTACCATCGTTTTCGAAAAACCATTCGAGCAAAATATTGTATCGCTCAACTATTTTAAATTCGACCTTTACAATGGCTTTTTATTTCTGGCCAATTCGTCCTATTCCCGGAATAAAAACGAAAATACCAGCAACAGTAGCAATGTCGGAAATTACAATTATATAGCCTATCGCAACGATGCCAGCGGTTATTCCTGGAACAATCTGATCAGTGTGGAGCAACGTATAAAACCGCTTAAATCCAAAGCAAAAGCGACATTTTCGTATTTGCTTACCGAGAGCTATAATTTTATAGGCGATCAGCAAAATGATTACCGAACCGATAATTTTATGGCGCGTTTTTCTTTGATCAGCTCTTTTAAAGACAGCTGGTTTAATTACGAAATCGGTAGTCAGTATTCGAATTATGAAACACAGTACGAACTGTTTAATAGTACGATTTACACGCGTAAATGGACACCGTTTCTAAACTTTAACGGTCAAATTAATGACAGAATTCTTTATAGACTGGACAATAGTCTGGAGCATTTTTCGACGACCGACAGTGACCGTCAGTTTTTTAAAACCGATTTTAAGTTGAGTTATAAAAAGCCGAAAACCCATTTTAAATACTGGGTGGAAGGCAATAATATTTTTAACATCAGTAATCCTTCCATAATTGCCACCAGTAATAGCAATAACAGTTTTAGCCGTGAAACCATCACCCGACTGGCTGGATATATCGGTTTCGGAATCGGTATGGAATGGTAATTCTCTTCCAATCATTTATTTTTTTCCGTTACATTCAATTATTTTTATTAATTTCACAGTAATGTGAAACATTATTCACAGTGTTCTGCCCCGCAAATTAATGGCATAACACGATTTATCCTCTTTTCGGTTTTTGATAATGCCGGCAGCAATGCCGGCTTTATTATAAAGTCGCAAAAAGTACCTGAATACTATTTTCATCGTTTGAACAACGCTATTTTAACATTAAAAATAGAATTATTTAGCTTTTATTAGAGTCCCTATTTTGTTAACTTTGCACTATTATGGCATTTATGAAAAACACAGATAACGAAATTACACTTAAAGGCGACCGGGAAATTGAACACATTCCGGCCCTTAAAGAAAAGGCGCTCCGCATTAACCTTAATAAAAACATTTACGGGACATTTGCCGAAATCGGCGCCGGACAGGAAACGGTAAGGCATTTTTTCAGAGCCGGAGGTTCTTCCGGTACCATTGCAAAGGCAATGTCGGCCTACGACAAAGATTTCAGTGATGCAATTTATGGTGTGGAAGATGATGGACGTTATGTTACTGAAAGCCGCTTAAAAAAGATGTTATCCCACGAGATTCAACTGGTGGAAGAACGTTTAGGAAGAGACAAACACCCAAGCAAAATGTTCTTTAGTTATGCGAATACCGTAGCTACTATCGACTTTGCGAAACAATATAAAGGCCACGGATGGGTTGGTATCAAATACCAACTGGATCCGGAGGAAGACTATAACGAGATTATCCTTCACATCCGTTTTAAGGAAAGCGATTCAAGATTACAACAGGAAACTCTTGGAATTTTAGGTGTTAACCTTATCTACGGGGCTTTTTACAAATACAACGATCCAAAAAAATTACTGCGTTACCTATACGATCACCTGGACAAAGATCAGTTGGAAATTGACACAATCAATTTTTCCGGTCCGCGTTTTAAAGAAGTCGACAACCGATTAATGAGTTTACAGCTTGTTAAAAACGGAATGACCGATGCGGTGATGTTTGGTCCGGATGGTAACAACGTACTTCCGGCAACGATCCTATACCGTAAAAATATCCTGGCACTACGCGGAAGTTTCCGCCCGGTTACCAAGGTTAATATGGACATGTACCAGAAATCGTACGAAATGTTCCTTCAGGAGAAAAAAGTAGACAAGGATAATACGATGGTTATTTTCGAAATCACATTATCCAACCTACGTTCGGAAGGCGAAATCGACGAGCGTGACTTTATGGATCGCGCCGAATTGCTTTGTTCATTAGGACAAACAGTTATGATTTCGAACTTTCAGGAGTATTATAAAGTGGTGGAATATTTCTCCGAATACTCCAAAGCCCGAATGGGATTGGCCATGGGCGTTAGCAATCTGATTGATATTTTCGACGAAAAATACTACCGTCATCTTAGCGGTGGAATCCTGGAAGCTTTCGGTAAATTATTCTATCGCGATTTAAAAGTATTCCTGTATCCGATGGAAGACGAAGATGGAAATGTGATCACGTCGCAAAACCTGAAAGTACACCCACGAATGAAAGAGTTATATAAATTCTTTGCCTACAACGGAAAAGTAGTCGACATTACCGATTTCGACAAAGACCACCTTAAAATCTTTTCCCGTGAGGTTTTAAAAATGATTCACGACGGACAAGAAGGTTGGGAAGAAATGCTACCGGAAGGAATTTCGGAATTGATCAAACGTGATCACCTGTTTAGTTGTGGTGATCAGCCGGAACTGGAACAACAATCCAATTAAATACATTGGAAACAATCATAAAAAAACCTGTCGGATTTAAAATCGGACAGGTTTTCTTTTTTGGTTATTATTTTAAAATCTGATCGGCATGTGCTTTGGTTTTTACCTGATTACACTATCAATTAAACACAAGTAGGTCGCAGAAATCACATTTTGAAAGCCTTTAAAAAAGAGGTATATTTGATTTATTTCTCATTAAGCATCAAAACAGACATCCCTAATAAATCTGCGCTAAGAAAAATTACACTTAGTAAAAAACACTAAATCATATGATTCGTCTAATCAATCACTCGTTATAAATGGATAATTTAGAAGAAAAATCGAATTTTATGTTCTACGCAACGGAAGACGGAACTACCAATATTCAAGTAGTTTTGTATGACGATACCGTTTGGGCTACGCAACGCTCCATGTCGGAAATTTTCGGCGTAGAAGAAAACACAATTACATACCATTTATCAAATATTTATACAGAAGGTGAATTAATTAAAAACGCAACTACTCGAAAAATTCGAGTAGTTCGATTAGAAGGAAATCGAAATGTTAATAGGGAACTTGATTTTTATAATCTTGATGCCATTATATCTGTAGGATATCGGGTAAACTCTGTAAAAGCTACCCGATTCAGAATTTGGGCGACTACCATCTTAAAAGAATATCTGATAAAAGGATTTGCTCTTGATGATGATCGATTAAAACAAGGTAAAGCTTTATTCGGCAAAGACTATTTCAATGAATTATTAGAAAAAATACGTGAAATACGTGCAAGCGAAAGACGTTTCTATCAGAAAATCACCGATATATACACCACAGCTGTAGATTATGATGTTAAAGCAAAAATTACGCAAACATTTTTTGCTACCGTACAAAACAAACTCGAATTCGCTATAACAAAACAAACCGCTCCAGAAATAATAAAGTCGAGAGCTAATGCTACCAAACCGAATATGGGATACAACATGGAAAAACGCCGGTACGTATGGTAAAATAATGCGGTCGGATGTTTGTACCGCAAAAAACTACTTAAATGAGGAAGAAATAGCAGAGTTAAACATCTTAGTAAATATGTATCTCGATTATGCAGAATTACAAGCCAAAAGAAATAAAATAATGACCATGGCAGATTGGATTAAAAAGATTGATACCTTTCTAAATTTCAACGAATACGACCTTTTAAAGAATTCCGGAAAAGTACGAACAGAAGTAGCAAAAAGTTTTGCTCTGGAGGAATATGAAAAATTCAGAGTTATACAAGATCGTGAGTACAGGTCTGATTTCGACAAAGCCATTGAAAAAATAAAATCATCCAGAAAATTACCCTCGGAAAACACCATCAAAACATCAAATAAAAAAGACGATATACATAACGACAATCCAGATTCCTAATTTTATTACTTTTTAAATACTAAATAATGCTATAAAAATAAAGTTAAGGCTGTTTATTACAGCCCTATACTTTTAAATTATCTAAAAAAACAGTTCTATATTTATTCTCTTTATTTTAAAATCTGATCGGCATGTGCTTTGGTTTTTACCTGAGTGATCACATCTTCGATCACTCCTTCTTCGTTAATCACAAACGTAGTCCGATGGATTCCATCGTATTCTCTTCCCATAAACTTTTTTGGTCCCCAAACGCCAAAAGCCTGAATAACCGATTTATCCTCATCGGCCAGTAACGGAAACGGAAATTCATATTTATCTTTAAACTTTCCCTGTGCTTTGGCACTATCGGCACTCACACCTAACAACTCGTAATTATTCGCTTTAAAGCGTTCGAAATTATCTCTTAAATCGCAAGCCTCCGCGGTACATCCCGGCGTATTGGCTTTCGGATAAAAAAACACAACCAGTTTTTTCCCTTTGTAATCGGCCAGTGTATGCGTTTTTCCATCCTGATCCACTCCTGAAAAATTCGGAGCCTTATCTCCTTTTATTAATGTCGTCATAACCGTATATTTGTTTTTATAAAAGTAGAAAAAATGACCAAAGAAGACAAAGTCGAATTTGTTATAAGAACGTTAAACGAAATCTACCCGGAAATTCCGATTCCTTTAGACCATAAAGATCCTTATACACTGTTAATTGCCGTATTATTATCGGCACAATGTACCGATGTACGCGTTAATCAGATTACACCTTTGCTATTTGCCAAAGCCGATAATCCGTATGATATGGTAAAAATGAGTGTCGAGGAAATCAAAGAAATCATACGTCCCTGCGGACTTTCACCGATGAAATCGAAAGGAATTTACGGTTTGTCGCAGATTCTGATTGAAAAACACAATGGCGAAGTACCTCAGGATTTTGATGCTCTTGAAGCGCTACCGGCTGTAGGCCATAAAACGGCCAGTGTTGTTATGTCGCAGGCATTTGGCGTTCCGGCTTTTCCAGTAGACACCCATATTCACCGATTGATGTACCGCTGGAACCTATCGAATGGAAAAAACGTACAGCAAACCGAAAAAGATGCCAAACGTATTTTTCCACGGGAATTATGGAACGATCTTCATTTACAAATCATTTGGTATGGCAGGGAGTATTCGCCGGCCAGAGGATGGAATCTCGAAAAAGACATTATTACGCAAACCGTAGGGCGGAAATCGGTTATTGACGAGTATTACAAAGCGAAAGTCAAAGTCAAATCCAAACCATAAAAAAACATCCCGATATTTACTATATCGGGATGTTCCTTAATTAGCAATAGACTCAAACGTCAAATCACCTACTTTGACAATAGTCAGCGCTTTTGAATAGCTGAGTAAAAAACTTATAGTTTCTTTTTTAGGTAACATTGTTTGACTTGCTGTTTTTTTCTTAGAGTAAAGTTTTGCCATATTTGCGATTTAGGATATACATAATAACGCAAAACAAACTCCAATATTGTTTAGTTTGTCAAAACTATTTGATTTTTTTCGATTACTTTTCTAAGATTCATTAACGCGTAGCGCATACGCCCTAAAGCGGTGTTGATACTCACTCCGGTTAGATCGGCGATTTCCTTAAAACTAAGATCCTGGTACATACGCATTACCAGTACCTCTTTCTGATCTTCCGGTAGTTCCTCGATCAGGCGTTGTAAATCCACTTCCACCTGTTCGCTGATGATTCTGTTTTCAACATTCGGACTGTTATCCGTCATGATTGAAAAAATAGAAAACTCTTCCGTTTCCCTGTGGTACGGCATTTTTTTGGATTTTCTAAAATAATCTACGATTAGATTATGAGAAATACGCATTACCCAAGGTAGGAATTTACCTTCTTCACTGTAATTTTTGGATTTCAGTGTTTTGATGACTTTAATAAAAGTATCCTGGAAAATATCTTCTGTTATTTCCCTGTCCATTACTTTAGAATAAATAAAGCCATAAATTTTGGACTGATGTCTTTCAATTAATGTAGCCAAAGCGGTTTCATCGCCTCCTACATAATTTTTCACTAAGACAGCGTCTGGAAGTACAACATTAGCCATAATAATACCTTTTAGTTTTTGGTTTGGAATTTTTGAGAAATTGTGTCTAAAAAGTATTTTTATCCTATAGGCAAATGTTAAATTGGGATTAATGTTAAGCCAAATATAACATAATTTTTTATTACAACACTAACGGATTTTAAAAATTAACATATTTTCCTGTAGTAAATCCCATCGTTTTTTAAAGAATTTTCAACGGTACCCCTGCTTTTACCGGGGTCTTACAACCGAAGGAACTTTTTTTCGGGAAACACAATATTCTATCGTAAAATGCTGTTTTTGCTTATCTTTGTATTCTATGAAAACTGACATTACCACACTGGAGCCCAAAAAAAATATTATCATAAAAGGGGCGCAATTACACAATTTAAAAAATATCGATGTAGCGATTCCGCGGAACAAACTGGTTGTGATTACCGGTCTGTCCGGTTCCGGAAAATCGAGTTTGGCTTTCGACACCTTATATGCCGAGGGACAACGCCGTTATGTAGAAAGTTTGTCTTCCTATGCCCGTCAGTTTTTAGGAAGGCTGGACAAACCCAAAGTGGAATACATTAAAGGAATTGCACCGGCCATAGCCATCGAACAAAAGGTGAACACCACCAATGCGCGTTCGACGGTTGGTACATCGACCGAGATCTACGATTATTTAAAACTGCTTTATGCCCGGATTGGAAAAACCATTTCTCCCGTTTCCGGCAGAGAAGTTAAAAAAGATACCGTTACCGATGTGGTAAACGAAGTCAAAAAGCTTCCGTTGGATAGCAAATGGATGCTATTGGCTCCAATTCACCTGGAAGAAGGCCGTAAACTGGAAGACAAATTAAAAGTTTTACTGCAACAAGGTTTTGCCCGTATTTTGGTGGATACCGAAATGGTACGCCTTGATGAAATTGATCAACATAGTCTAGACCATAAAGATGTACTATTGATCATTGACAGGATCATTGTAAAAGACGACGAAGAATTTTTTAACCGTCTGGCCGATGCCGCACAAACCGCATTTTACGAAGGTAAAGGCGAATGTTATTTACAGGAACTCAACAGCGAAAAGCGCATTGTTTTCAGTAATAATTTCGAAATGGACGGTATCACCTTTTTGGAGCCTAATGTCCATTTATTCAGTTTTAACAACCCATATGGCGCCTGTCCGAAATGTGAAGGTTACGGAAATGTAATTGGTATCGACGACGAACTCGTGATTCCAAACACCGCACTTTCGGTTTACGAAAACGCTATTTATCCATGGCGTGGCGAAAGTATGGGCTGGTACCGCGATCAGTTGGTAAACAATGCTTATAAATTCGATTTCCCGATTCACAAACCGTTTTTCGAATTATCGGAAGAACAAAAAAGTCTGATCTGGAAGGGGAACCGCTTTTTTACCGGACTGGATGACTTTTTTCAGGAACTGGAAGAAAAGAACTATAAAATTCAAAACCGTGTGATGTTATCCCGTTACCGCGGTAAAACAAAATGTAACGTTTGTAAAGGAAAACGTCTCCGACCGGAAGCCAATTACGTACACGTAGGAGGCAAAACCATATCCGATCTGGTTGACCTTCCGATTAAAAATCTGATTGGATTCTTTAAAGAACTAACATTGTCCGAATATGACGAAAAAGTAGCCAAACGACTGCTAATCGAGATCAACAACCGTTTGCGTTTTCTGGATGAAGTGGGCTTAAACTACCTGACGTTAAACCGAAATTCGGCTACCTTATCCGGAGGAGAATCGCAGCGTATCAATTTGGCCACTTCGTTAGGTAGTAGCCTTGTTGGATCGATGTATATTCTGGATGAACCGAGTATTGGTTTACACCCAAAAGATACCGAACGTTTGATCAAGGTACTTGAAAACCTTCGCAACCTTGGTAATACGGTTATTGTAGTCGAACATGATGAAGACATCATGAAAGCTGCCGACATGATTATCGACATCGGACCGGAAGCCGGAACCTATGGCGGTCATTTGGTCGCACAGGGAACTTATGACGAAATCCTGAAAGCTGATTCGCTTACGGCACAATACCTAAACGGAAACATGGAAATCGCAGTTCCTAAAAAAAGACGCAAATTTAAAAACCATATCGACGTTATCGGAGCGCGTGAAAACAACCTTAAAAACATCGATGTTACCTTCCCGTTGGAATGCCTTACCGTAATCACGGGGGTTTCCGGAAGTGGAAAAAGTACACTGGTTAAAAAAATACTTTTCCCGGCCTTGCAAAAACAGCTGGAAGGCGTAGGTGAAAAAGCCGGTCAGTTTAGCGAATTAAAAGGGAGTTATTCCCATATCAAGCATATCGAATATGTAGATCAGAATCCTATTGGACGGAGTTCCCGTTCCAATCCGGTTACCTATATCAAAGCTTATGACGACATCCGGGATTTGTTTTCCAAACAAGCTGTTTCGAAAATGCGAGGCTATCAGCCCAAACATTTTTCGTTTAACGTAGACGGTGGACGTTGTGAAACCTGTAAAGGAGAAGGTTCCGTGACGATTGAAATGCAGTTTATGGCCGATGTACATCTGGAATGCGAAACTTGTAACGGAAAACGCTTTAAAAAAGAGATTCTTGAGGTAAACTTCGAAAACAAAAACATCGACGATGTGTTAACAATGACTATTGACGATGCCATTGCTTTTTTTGATCAGCATAAACAAACCAAAATCACACAAAAGCTACAACCCTTACAGGATGTAGGATTGGGTTATGTACAATTGGGGCAGTCGTCATCTACCCTTTCCGGTGGAGAAGCACAACGGATCAAACTGGCTTCATTTCTGGTTAAAGGGGTTACCAAGGAAAAAGCGTTATTCGTATTTGACGAACCGACAACCGGTTTGCATTTCCACGATATCAAAAAACTATTGGCTTCTTTTGATGCCCTACTCGACAAAGGTCATTCGATTATTGTTATTGAGCACAATCTGGATCTGATCAAATGTGCCGATTATATTATTGATATCGGTCCGGAAGGCGGTGAAAACGGCGGAAAACTGATTGCTTTTGGTACGCCGGAAGAAGTTGTCAAAAACAAAAATTCCGAAACCGGTAAATATTTAAAAGAGAAATTATAATGATAAAAAAATCCCGTTTCAAATGAAACGGGATTTTTTTATGATGGTATATTTAAACCTGACAGGTTTTTAAAACCTGTCCGATTTCTCGTTTCAATCTATATCTATATCTATTCGATCACAATCTTTTTCGAAATACGGTGTTCTCCGGTTTCGAGTATTCCCATATAGATTCCTTTGCTTAGCTTACTGATATCAACCGATTCCAGCAATTTGGCATTAGCAATCTTTTGTTGTAACACTTGTTTTCCGTTAATATCCACCAAAGTAAAAACATACTCATTTACTTCCAGTTTTCCTTTGTTAATCGTTAGGTATTCTTTTACCGGATTCGGAAAAAAGCTTACATTAAAATCTTTTTCAAAGGTATCGGTACCCAAACTTGCCGTAGTGGTTGCTTTGGCAAAATGCAAAGTCGCACCCGTAGCAGCTTTTGCCACATTATATACATAAACCGGATCCATATTCACCAATAAATCCTGAGTGGTATGTGCATGCGTTGTTTCGTTGGTTTCAAAAAAACCGGTAATAATTTCACCATTCGACTGAAAAGGCATATAATCGGATGCATAGGCATACGACAATTTGGTCTGCAAAGGCGAATACAGCTTAACACATTTGATCAACTCATTAGTAATCGTATTCGAGGCCGCATTATTGGCCGATGGATTTCCGGTATCTCTTTCGCAGGTAATGGTATTATTTAACATTCCGGCGACACCTCCTACTTCATCGATATTAAATACCAGCTTGATATTCATTTTTGGCGTTGTACCATTTACAATGGTGCTCACATAATTCTGACTACCTCTTAGTCCGTCTTCTTCTCCGCTGAAATTGATAAACTTAATCGAATATTCGGTTGGAACATTTTGTAATAGTCGGGCGATTTCGAGTATACTCGTTACCCCACTACCATTGTCGTTCGTTCCCGTTCCGGTAATCGTATCATAATGTCCGCAAACAATCACATACGTATTCGGATAGACCGTACCGATTTTCGTAACGGTCAGGTTTTTACAAGTCGCCCCAGAATAGGTAAAAGTGTCTTCCGACAATTGGCTTGCCGTATATCCGTAGCTCAGGTATTTATTTTTGAGCCATTGTAGCGTATTGGCCTGTGCCAGGGTTCCGCGGTACTTGACGCCCAGATTTTCAAACTCCGTGAGATTCGTCAGAATTCCGGATTGTGAAGCTTGGTTGACTACATTGGCGTAGCTCTGTATATAGGTTTGGGCTTGGGTTGTATTCCCATATACAGTCGCCAGCAATGAAATCATTAAACTTTTAGTTAAGTTTTTCATTTTTTTAGTTAGTTATTCGTTTTTTTATGGGTTATTACCGGAAAACCGGTCAACGAAGATACTAATTTTTCAGACTAGCTGTATTAGACATTACAAATAGCGCTTTCTTTTTTTAAACCCTTAAAAACAAAATGATTACAAGCCTTTATAAAACAAACGATCCGACATAAGTCGGATCGTTTTAGCAGGTTTAAGAGCGTTTTTATTCGATCACAATCTTTTTTGTGATACGATGCCCGTCTGCTTCCAGAACGGCCATATAGATTCCTCTGTTTAATTTCGAAATATCGATTGTTTCCAATAACTCTGCATTGGCAAATTGCTGGTTCAACACCCGATTTCCATGAATATCCACAATTGTAAAAGAATAGTCATTAGTCGTTAGTTTTCCTTTATTGATCGTTAAGCGATTTTTAACCGGATTCGGGAAAAAGCTCACATTAAAATCCTTATTGGCATTTTCTGTTTCTGAAGTCGGAATAGTTGCTTTCGCAAAATGAAGTGTCGCACCGATGGCCGCTTTAGCCACATTATACACATATACGGTATCCAGATTAACCAATAAATCCTGTGTGGTATGGGCATGAGGGGAATAATAATGTTCGAAAAATCCGGTGATCACTTCTCCGTTTTCCTGAAATGGCATATAATCCGATCCGTATGCATACGACAATTCTGCTTTTAAAGGCGAATAAAGCTCCGTGCAGGCCATTAATTCTCTTGTTACCACATCGGAAGCCGCATTATTTGAAGTCGGCGCAAATAGGTCACGTTCGCAAACAATCTTATCGTTTACTATTCCAGCGACACTTCCGATTTCGTCAATATTAAAAACCAACTTAATATCCATCTTAGGCGTTGTTCCGTTAACCACTGACGTCACATAGTGCGTACTTCCCAATAGTCCGTCTTCTTCTCCACTAAAATTGATAAATTTGATCGAATATTCCGTTGGGATATTTTGCAACAATCGGGCGATTTCAAGAATAGTAACCACACCACTACCGTTATCGTTGGTACCACTTCCAACGGCTGTATCATAGTGTCCGCAAACAATTATGTAGGTATTTGGATAAACCGTACCCATTTTAGTCACAATTAAATTTTTACATGTCGACCCCGAATAGCTAAAGGTATCTTCCGATAATTCACTCGTTGTATAGCCATAACTCAGGTATTTATTTTTAAGCCACTGTAAGGTATTTGCCTGATTTACGGTACCCCGGTATTTCAGACCGAAATTTTCAAATTCCGTCAGATTCGTTACAATTCCGGTTTGTGACGCCTGGTTCGCAACATCGGCGTACTCCTGTATAAAGGTTTGCGCCTGAGTCGCCGTACCGCATACGGCCGCGACTAAAGAAAGCATTACGCTTTTAGTTAAGTTTTTCATTTTTTTGGTTAAGATTTAGGTTTTTTAATAGGTTATTCTCGATATATCGGGTAACGAATATAATAAATATTAATTTCACATTGGTGAGAATTTACAAAAAAACTTACAAAATTATTTTTTTTCATTTTTAACAATCGCTGTAACACAGGTATTTACAGGGATTCCAAAAAATAGTCCTATTCGCTTCATTGTTTTGGCACGCAAATTGAATTTAGATAAGCAACGGAATTTTTTTTTAACCGATTCCGACAAGTGGATCCGAAAAACTATACGAGTAGGAAACTATTAAAATTAGGTATTATGAAAAAAATTACACTTTTAGTAGCCAGCATCTTCCTGGTGGGAAGTATGGCTCAAGCATCCGTTAATCCCGTTTTTTCTGATGCTAAAACCAACGGTCCGCGTTATGGAATCGATTACAGAAATGCCGAACCGATTATGTTTATGGAACGTGGTATTGCGTTTTATATCTTTCCGAATGGGGAATTTGATTTCAACACCCAACCGGAAACCAACGGAACCGTAGTATACCGAAACGGAAGACGCGGTGTGGTAAACACCACTTATGGCGCACCCGATCCTCGCAATCCGCGTTATTACAATACGGCTACAAACTATGGAATCCGTATCGAGCATGATAACTTTGGCCGTGTACGCCGCGTAGGTAACGTTTTTATCAACTACGACAGTGCAAACCGTGTCAAAAGAGTGGGAACCGTTTATATGAGTTACAACAGCTTTGCCTTGTCACAAGTAGGTGGTCTGCGTATTTTCTATAACAGAAGAGGACAAATTGTAGACATCAGCGGGTATGTAAACCGTGATTCTCAAGGATATGCCTATATTCCAGCTGGAAACAATACAAACAACGGTTATTATCCGGAAGATGATTATACCACTGGCGGATCATGGCAAAACAATAACGATGATTACTATTATTACAGAACCGACGGTACAAAAGCAAAAATGACCGATAGTGACATCAAAGAAATAAAAGACAAATAATAAAAACGATTTATATTAAAATTTTGGTTGGTTAGTTTGAAGAAACCCGCGACGCTTTTTTTGCCGAGCGGGTTTTCTTATTATCGTTTTAACCGAACCATCGTCAGGACTTTATCCATAACGAAATTAATATCTTCCGAAATTTTAAAGCTATAATTCAGATATAAGTATACGACCGAAATCAATGTTGATTTTAGCAGGATTCCAATCACCGCATGAAACGGGAAATCCCAATAATAAAAAGCAAAAAAGCAGCCCAGCGAGATGGCAAAGGAATAAAGTGTTTTTTTGGAAAACGGAAACAACTTCATCCGAACCACTACAAAAAGTAATTTCGCCACGCTATAAAGCGTAATCGAAATCAGGGTAGCAATGGCCGCTCCTTCGATTCCCAACCGCGGAATAAAATACATATTCAGACTTACGGTGAGGAAAACCAACAGCAATCCTAAAAACAAAACTGCCCGATAATATTTGGAATTAAAAATAATGGCATTGTTATTTCCTAAAAGCAAATCGAAATATTTGGAAAGTCCGATCACAAAAACCACAAAAATCCCACCGCTATAATTGGCCGGCAAAAGCGTATATAATTCTTTTACATTTACCAAAATTCCCAAAAACACCAATCCGCCAACAACCTGTAAGGAGATTGATGTTTTTTTATAGAGTTCGTTAAGTTCGTCGTGTTTATTTTCGGTCATTAATTTGGCCGTAATCGGATACGTAATCTGGTGCATCGCCCGACTGGGAACCGAGATAACCGTCGCAATAAAAATGGCCACCGAATAATAGGCAATATTTTCTATCGCGATATATTGACCAATCATGTTTTTATCCACATCCAATAACATGTTCGCAATACTACCCGACAGGATAATAAACGACGAATACACCAATACGGCGCGGGTATTGTGCGGCAATTTAAATCGGAATACGATCGGTTTGACTTTAAAAGCATAAAACAGCATGAGCAACATCACCGCCAAATAAATCAACATCAGGAAATTTACAAAAGCCTCGGGTGTAATCCATTTAAAATAAACCGAAAACAGGAAAATGGTAATAAAAATACGAAGTGCAATTTCTTTGATAAAACTTCCGAAAACCGATTGCATATGCACTTTCACCCAGGCATAAAAAATCTCGAAATATCCCATACACAACCCAATAACCGGAATTTGCCAGACATATTCATAAATGATCGGATTTTTTCGGGATAAAAACGAAGCTATAGCCGAATAACCAAAAGTCCCAAACAGCATCATCGGAATGATCAGTAAAAAAGGAAGAAACAACACCAGTGTTAAGAACGCTTCTTTTTCTTCTTCCGTTTTATAATGGGTGAAATATTTGATCAGTGTGTTATGTACACCAAAAGCCATCAAAGGCATAATGATATTGGCCGACGACAACAAATAGCCCGTTAACCCATAATAGGTTTCGCCCAGAAACTTCGGATACATAAACAACGTATTCGCTGCACCGATAGCAAAACCGATATAGGTAATAATGGTATTTTTTATGGATTGATTAATGACAATTCCCATACTATTTCAATAAATCGGCCAGTTGTTTGGTTAAATTCCTACGGCTGTATTGTTGTAAACCTACCGGATATACTTTTAGGTTTTGCGTCAGATAAAGTCTGTAATACGACAATAACGTCTCTTTTACCAAATCTTTATTATCGTATAAGGCAAAAACACCGGTATTCGTTTGTTTTATGATTCCGGCAAAATCGGCATCTTCCGGACCAATTGCCAGAATCGGTCGTTCGGAAACCATATATTCGAACAATTTCCCCGGGATAATACTTTTGGTTTCTTCCGAGTCGATTTCAACCAGCAATAACACCTGCGAACTTCGTTGCTGTTGCACAGCTTCCTGATGGGAAACATAGCCTAGGTTATTCACATAAGGCGAAAGTCGGAACTCCTCGATCGTTTCGAGTACTTCCTGACTCGTTGCTCCGATTAACTTTAATTCGAAATGATCTTTAAAACCCGGTTCCTCTTTTATCAGTTCGCTAAGTGCTTTCCATAAAATCCGCGGATTACGTTCGGACAAAAATGACCCGATATGCGCCAATGAAAACTTCTCATCCAACGGAAGTCGGGTTACGTTTTCCACGTCGTAACCGTTTGTAATCACATGAATAGGTTTGGACGTAATCGCCTCAAACTCTTTTTGCGTCGTACGACTTGTCACCAGTAGAAAATCAGCTTCCTGCATCACTTTTCGTTCCAGATCTTTGTGCTTTTGAGCAGCATAATCCGATAATTTTAATGCTTTATGATACCCGATAGTCGTCCATGGATCGCGGAAATCGGCCACCCATCGAATGCCCGTTTGCTCCTTTAAATGCATCCCGATAAGGTGCAAACTGTGCGGCGGACCGGTTGTAATTACCGTATCAATTCCGTTTTCTTTGATATACCGTTGTAAATAGGCTACCGAAGGTTTTACCCATAACACCCGTGCATCCGGGATAAACAAATTCCCTCTGGTCCATAACATCAGGCGTTCGAGGAACGATTGCTTCTTTTTGTTCGGGATAATTCCGGAACTGATTTTTTTGGTTTTATTTTTAGAAAAAACCGATGCCCAGGCATACGGTTCTGTAATTTTCTTTTGTAATACCGTCACCCCTTGCGGCACTTCGTCCAGTAATTTGGCATCCTGTAACGGATAGGTCGGGTTCTCCGGAATATACACAATTGGTTCCACTCCGAACTCCGGTAAGTACTTCACAAACTTCAGCCAACGCTGTACACCCGGTCCTCCGGCCGGTGGCCAATAATAGGTTATAATCAGTACTTTCTTCATTATCGCTACGACGGGATCTGCTGTTTCTTTTTGTTGTCAAAATAAATACCGGCAATGATCAACGCTAACATCACGATAAAGCTAATCAATGAAATCATACTTCCTTTTTTGATGACTTCCGGTTCGAATTTGAATTCAATCGTATGTTTTCCGGCTGGAACTTCCATCGCACGCAATACATAATTCACTGCAAAATGAGGTACTTCCTTACCATCGATAGTCGCTTTCCATCCTTTCGGGTAATACACTTCCGAGAAAACCGCCAATCCTTTATTTGGATTATTGGCTGTATATTTCAGGTAGTTTGGTTCGTATTGTGTTAATTTGATGGTCGCTGTCGAATCGGTTACAAACGTATTTTCTTTTACTACACCGGCAAATTCTTTCTGATTCAGCACGGCTGTTTTTTTCGTATCCAGTTTATCCAGTGCTTTCATTTCGGCATCCGGCGTATCCACTTTTTTCACGTCGCTCACAAACCAGGCGTTTCCATTTGCTTCCGCATTTTTTAGTGGAATATCCTGCCCCTGATCGTCTTTCTGAATGATATATTTTACATTCAGCATGTTTAACACACCAATGTTGTTTTTCGCAATCTGATAATCGAACAGCTGTTGCATTTTTCTTGGTTTGGCCGCATGATAACCGCCAATCGAGCTATGGAAATAGGACGTTCTGGCGCTCGACATGTTTCCTTCGACTTCAAACACACGGTAGTGCGTGGTGTCTTTTAGAATCTGTTCGTCGGCCGGAGTCGCTTCAAACGGAACATCCGCCTGACGTGCCGATACAAAACTATCGCTGTTTACATAATTTTTATCCACAAAGAATAAATCACCTACCATTAGTACGCCTACCAAAACCACTGCTGTTACCTGCGACAATTTGTTTTTAGAGAACAACCATAAAATAGCAGCCGCTAGCAAAATCAATACGCCCGAACGCAATAAATCGGATACATACATCGCTGCACGTTGTTCTTTTAAAGCGTCGATAAACGGAGGGCCCATTTCGCCATAGGCCTTTAAATACATACTGTCACTTCCGCCGGTAAAGTCGAACATTCCTTTGGCAAACAACAATATTACTACTACCCCCAATGCCGTAGCACCCGATTTCCATAGGGCATTCCAACGCTCTTTTTCTTCGGCTTTAAAGAAAGACTGCAATCCTAAAACCGCCAGAACCGGCATACACAATTCCAGGATTACCTGAATTGAAGACACGGCACGGAATTTATTGTACATCGGCACATAATCGATAAAGAAGTTGGTCAGCGCCGGGAAATATTTCCCCCACGACAAAAACAACGACATTAAAGCTCCGGCCAGAAAGGCATATTTAATTTTTCGGTTATCGACAAACAACGCCAATACAGCCAGGAAGAAAACGATAGCTCCAATATAGGCCGGTGCGGCTACAATGGGCTGTGCTCCCCAATAGGTTGGCACACTCGATACAAAATCTTTCGCCTGACTTGGAGAGGCTCCCTGATTGGAAATAAACTCATACATGGGTGAATTTTCGCCTACATTTTCATGGTTCGAACCACCAAATAAACGCGGTGCAATCAGGTTAAAGCTTTCGGCAATACCGTAACTATATTCGGTGATATATTCGTAGGACATCGCATTGCTGCTTTCTTTTTTAGAACCGTCCGGATTAAAGGTCAGTTCACTATCACTTCGGGTACTGTATTTGGCATATTCCGAAGTGGCCATTAAATTCGTTGCGTTTACACCGATACTCAAAATACCGGCAATCGCAAACGTGGCGACAATGATTCCAAGATCTTTATATTCTTTATTTTTAATATACTGAACCAGATAATAAATTCCGATTACCAATAGGAATAACAACAGATAATAGGTCATCTGGAAGTGATTCGCATTGATTTCCAACGCGGCTGCGAGCATCGTGAGTATTCCGCCTGCCAAATAGCGTTTCCGGAATACCAGAATCACCCCGGCAACTACCATAGGCATATAGGCGATGGCATGGGCTTTTGCATTATGTCCGACACCGAGAATGATGATCAGATAGGTTGAAAAACCGAAAGCCAGCGCTCCGAAAAATGCTTTCAGGCTATCGACACGAAATACACGTAACAGTATATAAAATCCAAGGAAATACAGAAACAGATAATCGGCCGGACGCGGCAGAAAACGGATTACCGAGTCCAGTTGTTTGATAAAATTATTAGGATAATTGGCACCCAACTGGTAGGTTGGCATTCCGCCAAAAGCACTATCCGTCCAATAGGGTTCTTGTCCGGTTGTTTTTCTAAAATCGGTTTGTTCTTTCGCCATACCGATATATTGCGCGATATCGGATTGGAAAACTTTTTTCCCTTGCAATACAGGATGAAAATACAATAAAGAGATTAGTACGAAGCCAAGTATTGCCAGTACATGGGGATAAAATTTAGAAAGGTTTTTCATAAAACGAATTTAGCCTAATAATAGTAGGCTAAAATAGAAATAAAAGTATTGTAAAAAAAGAAAAAGAGTAGCTTTAAACACTACTCTAACTCTTCGAAATCGATATATTCTCCAACTTTTTTCTTTTCCTTTGGTTTATCGGACGAAAAGTTGGATTGTGTATTTTGTTGCTGTTGCGTTTGTTGCTGGTTATAATATTGTTGTTGCTGCTGGAAATTTTCTTCTGCTTTTTTCACCACCTGCTGTAAAAAGTAAGGTGCCAATAGTTTCATTACAAATTTCAGGGCATAGTAAATTACAATAATCCACAACAACGTTTTTACAAGACCGCTAAATGATGCCGTATCCATAATCTATAATTTTTTCCAAATTTACTAAATCCAACGGTTAAAAATAAATTCTATTTCTTAAAATAATAATAAAATAACTACATTTGATTTTACGTTTATACGTTACTGAAAACTCTTTTTACCCATGATAAAGCATTTTAAACTCAAGATAGCAGGTCTGCTTCTATTTTCCACTTCCGTACATTACGCCCAGTTTACCGACGAGATCAACTCGAATCGTCCGGGTAAATCCCACGGTGCCTTTTCGGTTGGAAAAACGGTAATTCAGGCCGAAGCCGGTACCTATTATATTAACGACAAACACAAATACTTAGGGTATAAATCGTCCGGTTTTGGGGGCGAATTGAGCTTGCGTTACGGTGCGGTTCTGGAGCAATTGGAGTTTATCGGCGATATTCAATACCAGTTTGATACCTATAAAACCGATTATTCCGAAACCAGTCGAACCGGTATCAAACAAGCTTTAATCGGAGCCAAATACCTGGTGTACGATCCATTTAAAAATCACGTAGACAAAGTAAACATCTATAGCTGGAAAGCCAATCATCGTTTTAAATGGCGTCAGTTTATCCCGGCTGTTGGTGTGTATGCCGGAGCCAATTTTGCTTTATCCGACAGTTATAAAATCCCGGACGAACCAGCTTTTAGTCCGAGAGTGATGTTGATCACCCAAAACCATTTTGGTGCACAATGGGTGTTGGTCGGAAACTTTATCGCCGACAAGTTTATTTCCGAATATAAGAGTTATGGCTATATTCTAACGTTAACGCGCGGAATCAACGCCAAATGGTCGGCTTTCCTGGAAAACCAGGGTTATCAAAGTGATTATTATTCTGACATGATTTTTAGAGGTGGTGCAGCTTATCTGCTTCAGAAAAACATGCAGATCGATGCTTCCATTGGAGCAAACATCAAAGACACACCGGCTTTAATCATAGGTGGAATCGGATTTTCATGGCGTTTTGACAAAAACTATAAACCGGTAGAAATCAAAAGCGGAAAAGAAGAAAAAGGCAAAAAAGACGGTAAAAAAGAAGAAAAGAAAAAACGTGTTGACGAAGTACAACCCGAATAGATTTTAAAATGATTACAATAAAAGAAGCCCTCACTCAAAAGGAAATGACCGATTTCGTTACCTTTCCTTTTCAGTTATATAAAAACAATCCCTATTGGGTTCCTCCGTTGATCAAAGATGAACTAAAGAGTTTTAACCCCAAAAATGATATTTTTAAAAGCGTAACCGCTCGCTATTTTCTGGCGTATCAAGACGGAAAACTTGCAGGCCGGATTGCTGCGATTATCAACTGGACGGAAGTCAACACACTACACAAATCGAAAGTGCGCTTTGGCTGGTTTGACGTGATCGATAACCTCGAAGTGACCAAAGCGTTACTGGATAAAGTAATCGAACTCGGCAAAGAACACAACCTTGACTATATGGAAGGTCCTGTGGGTTTTTCCAACATGGACAAAGCCGGAATGCTTACCGAAGGCTTTGATCAGATTGCGACAATGATCGGACTTTATAACCACGCTTATTATCCGGAACATCTGGAAAAGTTAGGCTTTACCAAAGAAGCGGAATGGCTGGAATATAAAATCGATGCCAAACAGGTTGACTTAGGTAAAATTGAGCCGCTGTCGCGCATTATCGAGCAACGCTATGCCGTCAAAAGCCTGAATTTTAAATCGACAAAAGACATTATTCCATATGTAGATGAAATGTTTGGGCTTTTAAACAAAACCTACGCCGAATTACAGAGTTTTGTTCCGATCGAACAATTTCAAATTGATCATTATAAAGAAAAATACATCTCGTTTATCCATCCCGATTTTATCACCTGCGTAACCGACAAAGATGGCAAAATGATTGCCTTTGGTATTACGATGCCTTCGTTTTCCAAAGCGTTTCAGAAAGCCAATGGAAAACTCTTCCCATTTGGTTTCCTGCATTTGTTACGCGCTATGAAAAAGAATGATCATGCTGAGTTTTATCTGATTGGCGTGGATCCGGAATATCAGAACAAAGGGGTTACCGCGTTGATTTTAAAAAGGATGTATGAGGTTTTTACCAAGCGTGGCATTCTAACCGTAGAAACCAATCCGCAGTTGGAAGAAAACAAAAAGATACAACAACTTTGGAAAAATTTTAGTCCGATTATCCATAAAAGACGTAAAACATTCCGTAAAGATTTATAATAAAAAGAGACTATCAGATGATAGTCTCTTTTTTGTTTTACACTAAAATGCCAAACCTAACAGGTCTATATTGCAAATGCTAAAAGACCTGTCAGGTTTATTATCATTGAATAATCATTTCTCTTAAAAGCCAAACCCGACAGGTCTATATTACAAACGCTAAAAGACCTGTCAGGTTTAATATCTATTAGAATAATCTATTCCCTTTTATTCGTATTCAATCTAAAAGTCAAACTATATTGAAAACGCTAAAAGATCTGTCGGGTTTAAATAAATAAAAAAAAGACTGTCTTAAGAGACAGTCTTTTTCCTTTTTTGAGAGATCCGATTTTTAATTTAATTTATTAAACGTATCGGTATAATTTCCTGTAATCGTTACATTGTTTCCTTTGGTAACCGAACCGTAGATCGTGATTGAAGATCCGCTACCTACGAATTCTAATGTCGCACCACTATTTAATACAAGGTTACCGTAAATTACTACACTACCTTCTACTTTAAGTTTTGCGTTACTGTTAATGTTTAATGACTGATAAGGATTATTCGCCTGACCTTGCGCCAAAGTTCCTTTCATATAGAACACACCACCACTGTTAATGTTCAATCCTTGCGATACCGCCATTGAACCACAGAAAGTAAGGTTTGCATTTACGTTAACACCTTGTACAGAAGCCGAACCTTTATATTTTAGGTCTTGTCCTGAGTTAACATTTAACCACTGGTCACCTGGATAATTCGGGAAGCTTGTACAATCGATTGAACTCACCGGAGCAGCAATCATCTTGATGATTTTCAGACCACCATTACCATTTGCTACGAAAATATAGTCTCCAGAACTTTTTACATAGTTTGCAGAACCGTTAGGCGTAGAAGCATTTAAAGCCAATGAACCTAAAAGTGATAATGATCCGGAAGTATTATAGATATATAAACCGGCAGCACCATTTGCAACGAATGCTTTATTGTTGTTAACCGATACCGCATTGGTAACGATATCCTGTTGATTAGCACCTGCAACATTAGTAGGTACTGCAATCGTTTGTGATTTAGCACCACTAGTAAGATTATATACTCCTAAACCATTGTATCCTTCTGATACTAACACGCGGCTATCGGAGAAATCGATTGTTCTTTTAGCATCGGCTACGTCCTGAGATGTTGCGAAAGATGTTTGTAAAGCGAATGTATTTTGATCATACACTTTTACCCCTTGCGTACCACTCAACACAACAATTTTATTGTTTACACTTCCTAAAGCTCTTAAATCCGCAACCGGGATTGAAGCCTCAAAAGTATTGTTTGCTTTGTTATAACGTACCAATTCTCCATTATATCCGGAAACCGCATAATATTTAGAGCTGGTTGCGAAGATATCCATCGTTACATTTCCTAAAATGCTTGTTGATGCATAGTTATTGGTTAACAATCCGTTTTGTAATGGCATTTTTGCTACAAAAGCAGGGCTCGTTGTACCAGAATTTGCATTAGCGCCAGAAGCACCTGCAATATATAAGAATCCGTCATTATACGAAATCGCGCTAATGTCGCTGTTCGGGAAAATCGCCTGAACCACTAACTGCGGATTGTTCGGATTTGAAATATTGATCACATCAATAGCTCCTAAATAGGTATCTCCTTCTGTATTATACGAAACATACGCATAAACACCGTTGATATCCACGTGTGTAGCTTTTAAAACTTTTCCGTTGTAAGAAGGCGGATTTACTTCGGCTACTAAAGCTAATGGAAAATCGCTTCCGGCAGCAGTTGCCATTTTACCTTCTCCGTTGGTTAACTCTAAAACTCCGGAGTTCGAAAAACTGATTCGCTGATTTAAAGCGTTAATGTCTGAATTTAAGATAACTTTATCAGCATCTCCGTTAGGATTTACACCGTTCGTATCGTCAGACTGACATCCAATTACAGTAGCAAAAAGGGCCAAAACGGCAATCCCTGTTAATTTATTTAATTTCATAGTTAATTTATTTGGGACAAAACTAAGACTTTTTTAAGCCAATTCATGTTAAAAAAAAGAGTTGTTTATCGTAAAAAAAAGCGCGACACCGAAAAATTTCCCGGTGTCGCGTAAATTTATATGTAAAAAAATCTTATTGTGCGCTTACGTCAACTGTTGTTTCTGCAGCGATTTTTTTATAGGTTCCATTTGTCAGTTTTTCGCGAATCGCTTCGAAAGCACGTAACGTCTCTTCGATATCCTGTAAGGTATGCGAAGCTGTCGGAATCATACGTAATAAGATAATCCCTTTCGGGATTACCGGATACACTACGATCGACAGGAATATTCCGTAATTTTCACGTAAATCGTTTACCATCACCATCGCTTCCGGAATACTTCCTTCCAGATAAACCGGTGTTACACAGGTATTGGTATCGCCAATATTAAACCCTTTTGATTTTAAACCGTTTTGTAGTGCATTTACATTTTCCCACAATTTGTCTTTCAATTCGGGCATGGAACGCAACATATCCAAACGTTTTAAAGCACCAACCGTCATAATCATCGGTAACGATTTTGCAAACATCTGAGAACGTAAATTGTACTTCAGGTAATCGATAATGTCTTTATCAGCCGCTACAAACGCTCCGATACTAGCCATCGATTTGGCAAAAGTCGAGAAATACACATCGATACCGTCCTGACATCCCTGCTCTTCTCCTGCTCCTGCTCCGGTTTTACCCAGTGTTCCGAATCCGTGTGCATCGTCTACCAATAAACGGAAATTATATTTTTCCTTTAAAGCTACGATTTCTTTTAGTTTTCCCTGTTGTCCTCGCATTCCGAAAACACCTTCGGTAATCACCAGAATTCCACCACCGTTTTCCGTTGCCATTTTAGTAGCACGCTCCAGGTTTTTTTCCAGACTGGCTACATCGTTGTGTTTATAGGTAAATCGTTTCCCCATATGCAAACGTACCCCATCGATGATACATGCATGTGAATCCACATCATAAACGATCACGTCATTTTTAGTCACCAAAGCATCAATAATAGACACCATTCCCTGATAACCAAAATTCAGCAGGTAGGCTGCTTCTTTTTGTACAAAAGCCGCCAATTCATTTTGCAATTGCTCGTGGATGGTGGTATGTCCACTCATCATCCGCGCGCCCATCGGGTAAGCCGCACCGTAGTCTAAAGCTGCTTGTGCATCTACTTTACGAACTTCCGGGTGGTTTGCCAATCCTAAATAATCGTTGATACTCCAGTTTAAAATTTCTTTTCCGTGAAATTGCATTCTAGGTCCTAATTGTCCTTCCAATTTCGGAAATACATAATATCCTTCAGCCTGAGAAGCCCATTTTCCCAAAGGACCTTTATTACTTTGAATTCTTTCGAATAAATCTTTTACCATACTATTCTATGTTAAGTATATTAAAAACGTGCCAAAAGTAGTTATTTATTATATGCCATCATAATAATTTGGGATTGTTTTATGGCGGTATCCGGTTTTTATAAAAAATAAACAGAGCCGGGAAAACCCGACTCTGTTAGCACCTAATTTATAACATATACTTGAGGGTGTATGTTCAGAATTCAAAAATGACACAATAACTTCCCAACAGGAGTATTAGTGCAATAATTACTCCGGCAAAGCCAATTTTTATAGCCTTATCCCGATCGTGTATCATTCCGTTTACGACTATTAGTCCGGAACAGACAAAGAGGAAAACAAGCAGGAGTAACAATACTAATTGTCCTAAACTCATCTATTATTGTCTTACATTGAAATAATGATGAATTCACTTCTGCGGTTTAGCTGGTGTTCTGCTTCGGAACACGGCACGCCATCGGCACATTTGTTCAGCAGTTGTGTCTCACCATAGCCTTTCCCGGTTAAACGGGAAGGATCAATGCCTTGTTTCACCATCCATGCAATGGTTGATTTTGCCCTTCTATCGGACAAACGTTCATTATATTGATGTGTCTGGCGACTATCGGTATGCGAACGTACATCGATTTTCATTTTCGGATAGTCTTTCATCACTTCTACAATCTTCGCCAGGTCTACCGCGGCATCCGGACGGATATTCCATTTATCCAGATCGAAATAGATGATTTTGATTCCGAATGTTTTCGCTAAATCATCACCTGTTTGTACCGGTTTAACGGTTTTATCCAAGGCAACCGGTAAGTTGGTAGTTCCCGACGTTTCCGGAATGATCACACTAATTTCGCGGGTATTGTAGGCCGGTAATTCCGCTTTTACAAAATATTTGCGTTTACAATCCACTTCTCCGAAATTGTAATTTCCGTTGGCATCCGTCGTGATCGTTTTTATCACTTTAAAGTTTTCGTCAAACAAAGTAACCGTAGCATTTTGCAAAGGCGTACCGGTTTCCGAATCGGTTACTACGCCAGCCAACAACTGTTCGCAGGCATATTGCAACGGTATGTTTTCGATAAACGTATAAATATCATCCGCTCCTTGTCCGCCATCGCGGTTTGAGGTCAGGAATCCTTTTTTGGTAGACGTATTGATCAAGAAAGCAAAATCATCTTTCGGACTATTCGCCGGCGCACCGATATTCATTACCTTTTTATAGGTACCATCGTTAGCCGGTTTCGATACAAAAACATCCAGTCCGCCCAAACCTAAATGGCCGTCGGAAGCGAAATACAATTCGTTATTTTCCGACACAAACGGAAAGGTTTCCCGACCTGGCGTATTGATGGTTGGTCCCAGATTTTGTGGTGTCCCAAAACTTCCATCGGTTTTAATTTCGACTTTAAAGATATCCGATTGTCCTAAGGTTCCCGGCATATTCGAAACAAAATACAGTGTTTTTTCATCCGGACTTAAAGCCGGGTGTGCCACACTATAACTGTCGCTATTAAACGGTAACTCCGTTACATTTGTCCACTTTCCGTCTTTTAACGTCGCTCTGTAAACTTTTAGCAAGGTTGTTTTCGCATTATCTTTACCTTTCTTTCCGTTGTTAAAGTTATTACGGGTAAAGTACATGGTATTCCCATCTTTGGTAAAAACCGGTGTGGCTTCGTGAAAACGGGTATTGATTTCCCTCGCGAAACGTTCCGGCTGTGACAACGAACCGTCCTGATTGATCGTTACCGCATACATATTGGTAAACGATTCTCCGGTCCAGGTGTGTACTCTTTTACTAAATACACCAGAGGTATCCCGAGCCGAGACAAATACCATTTTATCACCGGAAAAAGCACTTCCGTAATCGGAATATTGTGAATTGATTCCGGCATTATCGATCGTAAATCGTCCTGAATTTCGTTTAATCACTTCCAGATAATCCGTTTGATTCTGGTACATTTTTCCACGGACATCACTGGCGTTTTTTTCATGGAATTTTGCCAACATCCGATTCGCTTTTTCATAATCGCCAACCGATTTTAGCGATTGCGCATAGCGGTAATAATATTCCGCTTCCACATCCTGCGACAGTGCAAATAATTCGCCATACCATTTTGCAGCCTGATCCAATTTCCCGTTAAAATAATAGGAATCGCCCAGTTTTTCCAATACTTCAACTGACTTATAGCCTTTGTCGGCTATTTTTTCGTAGGTTTTAATCGCATCGATATAGGCATAATTATCATATTCCTTATTCGCTGTTTTTATTTTCCCGTTTTGTGAATAGACTCCGGTCGAAACCAACATCATCAAACCGAATTGCAATACTATTTTTTTCATAATCCTTTTATTAATTAGAAGAATCTCGGAGACGTTATTCTGTTATTTCTGTTAAACAATTCGAATCTCAGGAAAATTTCATGCGATCCTGAATTATAGTCAGCCAGTTTTGTGGTTTCCATATCGTAAGCATATCCGGCAAACAAACCGTTTGTAATCTGAAATCCAACCATCGCACTGCAAGCCGCATCCCAACGGTAGGCCAATCCGGCGGTAAATTTCTCATACAACAGGAAATTGGCCGACAAGTCTACCTGTAACGGCGCTCCTTTTACCACTTTGGTTAGTAAAGCCGGTTTGAATTTTACATCGGAACCCAATTCGAACACATGTCCGGCGATCAGGTAGTAATGCATATTCTCTTTGGCTGTCGATTGCGAACTTTTGTCGTAATGTTTGGTTTCCAAAAAATTCGGCACCGAAATTCCTACATAGGTTTTATCGGAATGCAAGTAAATTCCGGCACCGAAATTGGGAGAAAACTTATTATCGATATTGTTCTGAAAACGCGGATCCGACCAATCGTAAACATTCAGTTTGGTAAAGTCGACATTTAATAAATGTGCCGTGGCTTTTAAACCGAAAGACAATTTAAAGCGTTCGGATGTATTAATGGTATATGAAAAATCTGCTGAAATCGCATTTTCATCCGCCGGCCCGATTCTGTCATTTACAAACGACAAACCCAATCCGAGATTACTATTATTAAGTGGTGTATTTAGCGACACGGCATTTGTTACCGGCGCACCTTCCAATCCAACCCATTGTGTACGGTGTAATCCGAAAATACTCATCACGCCACGGGAACCAGCATAGGCCGGGTTGACATTAATGGTATTGTACATATATTGGGTATACTGAGCATCCTGCTGGGCAAATCCACCGATACCGGTTAACAGTAAAACGAAAAGTATAAATTTTGTTCTCATTTTTATTTTGTTTTATAAACCCGGGGTACTTATTTCCCCCGGGATTTCATTTATCTATTACTATACAGGTATCCGTTTTTCTCATGTGTCGCCCCATCGGCTGTGGTATACTTCAGGATGTAGAAGTACGTTCCGTCCGGTAATGGTTCGGACGAACTGATCGTCGCTCTTCCGTCTGAGTATCCTTTGAATACTTTATCGTTGTTGTTGTATCCTTTGGTTTCGAATACCTGAACACCCCAACGGTTAAAGATCAATACTTCGTTATTCGGATAACATTCGATACCGGCGATATATAAGATATCGTTGCTTCCATCTCCGTTTGGAGAAATCGCATTGAACACATTAATCGTACAGCCGTCTACTTTTATTACGGTCGGATTATTACCTACCAGGTCATGATCATCCGAACTGTCGGTTACAACCTCTCCCTGTGGACTCGTTCCGTTTACAAAAGCCTGATTGCTTACTGAACCGGCGATAATATCCGCCTGAGTGATCACATAAACCGCAGTAAACGTCGTACTATCACTTGCTCCTACTGCCAGGTTAATCGGTCCACCGCTTACCACCACACCTGGTAGCGGATCGATAACCATTACATTCGACAAGCTTGTATTTCCGGTATTGGTAACCGTAAAGCTGTAGGTTATCGTTTCACCGGCCTGAGCAATACCATCATGGTTGTTATCGTTAAACACACCTGTTTTGATCAATGCAATACTTGGTGTCTGAATTAACGGTGTTACGGTGCAATCCGGACACGCTGGATCTACCAACGGATCGTTCGGATCGATAGGTGTCGGATCTTCCGAATCCTCTACTACCGTACTTCCATCCGGAGCCGTACCTTCCACAAATGCCAGGTTGTAAACCGCTCCTTCATCGATATCCGCCTGTGTGATTGTATATAGCGCTGTAAACGTTGTGTTGTTTGTCATACCCGGCTCCAGACTGCTTAAAGGTCCTCCGGTTACTGTTACAATCGGATCGCTGATTGTGATGTTTGTGATCGTTACATTACCGGTGTTAGTCACTGTAAACGTATAGGCAATTGTATCACCAACGTTTACAATTCCATCGCCATTGGTATCCTGATATATACCGTCTTTATAAAATGCCAGTTGTGGATTTTGAGGCAATATCGTTACCGTTGGCGTATCGTTTGTTGTACTGGTTCCGGATGTATCCTGAACCGGATTTCCTTGTGGTGATGTACCACTTGCGATAGCCGTATTACTAATTTGTCCGTTGTTGATGTCGGATTGTGTTAGCGTATACGTAGCCGTAGCCGTTCCGATAGCGCCCGGTGCTAATGTAGCCGGCGTTACCGCAAGGTTCGTTACACCTAATAACGCATCGTTGATCACTAATCCATTAACCGTTACGTT
>NZ_JASLCE010000033.1 GCF_030146175.1 Flavobacterium sp.
TCAGCTGGCTAGAGCAGCTGATTTGTAATCAGCAGGTCGTGGGTTCGAGTCCCTCCATCGGCTCAATCATCTACTTTAAGCCACTTGAAGAGAGTGGTTTTTTTATTTATAAAGGTTTAAGGGATTACCGTAATAGGTGATCCCTTTTGTTTTTTAGAATACCTTCGTCGTGCATTACTGCGTTAGCCGTAACTTTTGTATTCTTATTTAAATAATAAAAAAGAACGATACCAAAAGACTTATTATAGTCTACATATTACCTTTTATATTTTTATATTTTGTAGTAATTTTGATAAAGCACCCGTTTAAATCGAAAACAGATTTAAAGAAAGCTATGTTGTGCGTGTTTGATTAAAAGCATTATTTTAATTACAGTATCCTGTAAGTTTTGGCTGTTTAGACCCTCTCAAAGGCATAAAAAAAGCTAACGATTACCATTTGTGATGACCTGATACAAAAACTTTTTATAAAAGGTATTTTGTTTCCCTCTTAAAACCATTGCTATATAATTATTGGAACACAGTATCCAGAGTTGTTCCATTCCAAACCAACACGGTTTTTACGTAATGTTCACGCTTTGCGTAGAATCCATGCGAATAGATATTCTCCTAGACGTTTTACGTTTTTAAAAGCACTAAGAAGTGCGAAAAAGACCATTTTATCATTTCCTTGGCGCAATTGATAGTAGTCAAAAAAGGCTTTGTGAATTGGATTGAATGGTATTTAGTAAATTATTCTTAAACCGATTTTTTAATGTGATAATTAGAAGCGAAATGAAAAAACAACAAATGGAATTACAGTTTTTAATAATGACACTTACCTTGTTGTTATTTTTGAATATTAATGCACAAGATAGAAGAGCCGAAGCTCCTGTTTATAATGCAAATTATGGTAGTCCGGTAGACAGTTGGACAAACAAAAACGGATGGTCATGGACCATTGATGATGCTGGTAGACTTCCAGACGGAGAGGGTTTTAGATGGTGGAACAATGGCGGAAATAACTTCTCCGATTTATTTATGCAGTTAAAAATAATTCCACTTAATGGAACATCGCTTCAAATACCAACTGCTAATGGCAATGCGATGCTCTCCCTTTCTGCAAATGATGTTAGGGCATTAAATTCAAATGAGGATGTTTTTCCATTTCTTTTTTAACTTCCGGGGATGCACGATCTGCTATGTTTTACGGAAAAGATAATTTTTTAAATTTTTCAATTGACCCTAAATCACCATTAAATGGTTCTAAGTATTCTTATTCAAAAGGTTTTCGGTTTATAGCTTCAAACGGGGCGGATATTACTGAGTATCCCAGTTCATATGGAACTGAAATAATGCGAATTCAGAAGGATGGAAGAGTTGGGATCGGAACCACAAAGCCGACTACTGCACTCCATCTCAAAGGTGATTTTCAGGTTCAAAACTTAAGTAAATTGGACAATACAGGGGATAATTTTCGGGTTCATGTTGGTGAAAATGAAACGAGATTAATAAGTAACGGCGACGAAAATGGGATGTTTCTAGAATCTAAGACAGGCAATAAAATAACGTTGGGAGATGGTAATGACGGCTTGTTTTTTAACGGTCATAAAATAGTCTTAGATTGTGATACTGTAGTACTAACACAAGTGTCTGTAAATACAAATAAACATGTTGAAAATGCGGCTTTAACAGTTGGTGGAGCTGCTTATATTGGGCCAAAAGCAGAATTGGTAGCCGAGGGAGCTACCTCTAAATTTAATTCCAAATATTTAGAGCACTATAATCTTTGGGTGGAAACAGGTATTTGCTCGGAAGATTTTGCATTTGCTAATGTTAAAACGTGGCGTGATGATGTTTTTCATTCCGATTATCATTTGATGCCTTTAGAAGAAGTAAAATTATATATTGATAAAAATAAACATTTACCGGATATACCTTCGGCTGAAAGCATAAAAGAAAATGGCTACACAGCGCATCAAATGAATATGATTTTGTTGCAAAAAATAGAAGAACTTACCATTTACACCATTTCGTTAAATGAGGAAATAAAAAAACTGAAGGAAGAGTGTTCCAAATAATAAAATAAGCTATATGAAAAAATATTTGTTATTTATTTTGGTTCTACTCTTAAAAACAACCCTGTTTTTTTCGCAAGGTACTACCCGGGAAAAATGGCTGTGGAGCAAAGATCCGAATTATAAGATAAATAAGGATCTTTCCTATCCTTATTCTGATCAGGGGTATACTTATGCTACCGTAAGTCTAATTCCATCGTCGGATTCCTATGTTTCTTTAATCGATTTTTATGGTGAGGGAAGAATTGTAGATAATGATGTAGTGACGGGTTTTAAAGATGCATATAATATTAATCATCAGTATCAATTGGTTAGTAATGGGCCTGATGCAAACCGGAAGATACCGAATAGAATACCGGTTCCAAACTATAACGGAGATTTGGGGCTTTCCCGCTACGTTAGTAATGACAAGGTAAGTACGATTACATTAATGGGAGCACCTATACAGCAAAATACAGCTGAAGAAATGGCTCGAATGATTCGAAAAGATGGACTTGGGAAAATTATTATCTATGGTTTTGAAGATTCAAGTCCAGAAGTTGTAATATTAGAAAGTGAATTAAAAAAAATAGAATTTTACCATGTATCCAATTATGTTTTAGAACCGCCTTTCACTGAAATTAAAGGCTTTTCGGATCGCCCAAGAGTGTATAAAGGAAAAAAAAATTAAAGTAACAGGAGAAAAAGTATTTTACTCGTTAAATCCAAAGACCAATCTTGATGTTTCTCAGCAGGATATGCTTACCCTTGATTATGGTCGTTTAGTGACTTTAAACGCCGATCTTTCCGGTGGTATTAAAGGAACGATTGACAAACCGGGAGGATTAATTAAAATTGAAGTTTATGCTTATGATCATTATGAGGATAACGGTATTCAAAAATTATATTCAACAGAGGCTTCATCTCATGATAAGTTAGTATATGGCGCTTATAGTGATGTTACTAATATTGATAATTATGTAGAAAAAGTAACTACAGTTCCATATGGATTTGTTCGAAATCTTGATGGAAGCTACCGTGTCTTAGGAGAAACAAGTTCTAATAATGTAAAGTTACTGGGGGCTAATTCCAGAAGTGGCTGGTTTGATTCGGAATGTAGATGGGTTGCTACAAGATTTTTTAGATGGCTTGGATGGAAAGTAATGTCCTTTTTTTATGATAATATTCCTGCGGAATGTCAGGACGTTATCACTAAAATACAATCAGGTAGACAGCCTGTGCTGGTTAAGATTACGATTAAAGAGGCTACTTTATACGATTTTAAAGTTCCCGGTTTAATCAATGGTAGCATCGTTAATTTTGTTGAGGATGAAAAAGTTCAGGAATATAAAATTATAAAAAACTTAAAAGTTACCATTTTAGAATCGCCTAAGGAATTTAAAAAAGCTACCTTTTATAAGCAACAGTTGGAAAATGCTATAACAGAGGTAAATAAATATTATACGGGAAAAACGGGCCGTCTAAAAAAACCTGAGATTAAAGCAGAAATTGGTAACCCAAGAATTCTATTTAAGGATGTTGCTGTAATTTTAAAAAAAGGAAGCAGAGAAAGTTATAATTTTCAATCCGATACCGAAGTCGAGGATTTAGAGGAGGAAACGGCGCTAAATGATAATGACGACAAAACAGTTCAACTCCTATTTGCACATACAATACTATCAACAACTTCCGGAAATCCACAAAAAAATACCATCCGTGGGTTTACTTACAGCGAAGGAGAATTGATTAAAGATGATCATTTCTGTATTTTTTCGTATGACGAAATGTTCAATTTGGATCCTGATCTGGTAGGAACTTCCGGAAGTACTATGGCTCATGAATTAGGGCATTATTTTGGCCTATTGCATCCATTTTCTGGTGGATGTTCCACAGGAGATGGTATTTCAGATACGCCACCAACCGAAGGCGAACATTGGTATGTTGTGAATTCGGGTACTCCGCAAGAACAGTTGTTGAAGAATCCATGTGAAAATGCTCCTCATTCCTGTAATGGTGAACGACGACAAATTGAAAACATTATGGATTATGGGCCTTGCAGGTGGTTGTTTACAAAAGAACAAACGGAACAAATGATGCGTAGAATAAATACAAAAAACCAATTATTTAGTACCGTTATGGTGTCTGATGCTAGTGTTGATCCAGATAAAGTAAACATTGTTATGGATGACCAAAGATTGCATAATAATGCTAGAAGAAAAAGAAGTATAACAAGCAATGAATTTTCTATCAGGATGTTATATCCCAATGCTCAAATTGAATATTATAATGTAGAAGTGACTTCTGATAAATCGGAAAAAGCTACGATTCGGATATTTGATATTTACGCAAATCAGGTGTGTGAGAAATATGTTTCAGTAGAAAAAGGCCAAAATCATTTCCCAATACAACTTCGCTTTCTTGATGGAAATAGTTTGTATCTGTTGCACTATAACAGCGATGACGGTAGAGCTGAGAAAATAAAATTCCTGGGATCTCAATAAGAAATAAATAGCTTATGTAAAAAATGCTTGGAAAAAACGATCCGATTGGCTCTGCAATTGGTGTAACAAAAAATGCTATAAATATAAAAGCGGCTTATTTCTAAGCCGCTTTATTGTTTTTATTTCGTCGGTGCCGAAGCTTCCTGTTGTTTGCGTTTTGTAACAAACTCCTGTAGTAATTTTCCGTAATAGGAATGCGATACTTCCGGAGTTAACGATTTCTGAATCGTATCCAGGTATTTGATATTGGCATCGTAGATATCGGTTAACGCAATATAAGGAGCTACGTCGTATTTCGCATTGTTTACAGCAAAATTAACCGCACTCAGATAGCGACGAATCACTAATTTTTCATTGCGATCTTTAAGGCTGTCCAGCATTTTGGTGTCACGCATCTTCTGAGCAAATAGCATCATACTTAACGCCTGATTTTCCTCGTCTGTATAACGCGATTTTATTTTTTTGTAATCTTCATACAACTCGTTGTTTTTAGAGCCTGTAACCTTCGTTTTTGCGTAAAATTCTTTTAAGGTGGTTTGGATAGTCATATTTCCGGGTTCTGCAAAAAACATCAGACTGTTGTCAAGCGACTTGGAAGTACCACGGTCTAAAAACAGGTAGTACATTTCCGGATGATCAATTTTTATAGTGCTTTCAAAATTGGAGTTCCCTTTAATCGTAAAACTGTCGATCGTAACAAAAGAAGTGTCAACTATTTTCTTTAAATATAGTTTACCTTGTTTGAGTCCGTCTACCGATCCTGTAAGGTGAAGGCTATTACCGGCTACTTCGTTTTCTTTTTTACAGGCTATAGCGAGTAAAGCGACAGCACATAAGGTTATCAGTGTTTTTTTCATTATAAAAGCGATTTTTAAAGAGTGCAAAGTAAAGAAAAAAATAGTGAGTTACTAGGGATGTGATACAAATAGTGTTTTTCACTTCGGAGTATAAAAAAACCTGTTGGTTAGAACAGGTTTTTTATTGAGGCTGAAAGCCAGTTATGTTTTGGATTATCCTTTTAACCAGGCTTCTTTTAGCTTGGCTTTAGAAGTATCGGTAAAGTGTAATCCTTCCACATCTTCCATGCTTAAGGTTACTTTTCCTTTTAAGGTTAGTTCCTTGTTATTGCGCTTGATCTGCATGGTGATCGGGTCGTTTTCTTTCCAATCCATGCTCGACATGATCATTTCGTAGATGTTATCAAGGTTATACGCCGTTCCGTTGATAGAAAGGATGGTATCGCCATTTTTCAAACCGATTTTTTTCATAAAAGCATTTAGTTCGATCTCCGGAAGTACAACAATCTCTTTCGTTGACGGATTTACCGTGATATATGGCATTTCGCCTTTTAAGAACGGATTGGCTGGTTTTTTAACAGCTCCTTCTTTTACACCAACTTTCGCAAAATAGACATCGTATGGAATTGGCGTGTCACCCGCTACATATTTTGTCAGGAATTCGCCCACTTCCGGGTAGGTTAAGGCCGTAATTTTAGCAAATAATTCATTGTCGTTAAACGGTCGGCTATTTCCGTATTCTTTGGATAAAGCTTGCATCAGGCTTAAAATACCACGTTGACCGTTGCTGCTTTCACGCATCTGAATGTCGATACACATGGCAATCAAAGCTCCTTTTTGGTATACGTTGTAATACGAATCTTTATACTCCTTATCTAAAATGTTTTTACTCATTTTTGTAAACGGCATTTTGTCGTCGAAACGTTTTGAGGTTGCTATTTTTTCGGACATTCTACCGTAAAAATCATCTTCCGAAATCAAGCCCTGATTTACCTGGAACAGGTTGGCAAAATATTCTGTTACACCTTCATACATCCATAAGTGCTCGGACATTTTAGGAGTATTGTAATCGAAATACTGAATTTCGTTCGAGTGGATGCTCAACGGCGTTACAATATGGAAAAACTCATGGGAAACCACGTCTTTTAATTGTTCAACCAACTGCGCTTTTGGCATCATTTCCGGCATAACCACTGTTGTGGAAGTCGTGTGTTCTAAAGCACCGAATCCTTTGGCATCCGGTTTTTTCATATCCGAAAGGTATAATAACACACTGTATTTTTTAGTGGTGTTAAACGGGCCTAAGAATTTTTTCTGAGCACGCATCATCGTTTCCATTTCCGGAGTGATGTCTTTGGCAGTGTAGGTTCCGTTTGGCGAGTATACGCTGATCAGGATTTCCATTCCGTCTACCGTAAAAGTGGTATAATCGGGTTTGGAATACATAATCGGATTATCTACCAATTCGGCATAACGGGAAGTAGTAAAAGTATCCGATTCGTTACTCGGATCGGTATCGGTTAAAGAAGTCGCGCCCCAAAGTGTTGCCGGATGGGATACGGTTACGGTATATGGAATTTCACCTTTCCCTTGGAAATACCCCACAAATCCGTGTGTATTCAGCATAAAGTTTTCATTTGCGGCGATATTGGTTCCGGCCGGCGAAAAAATATCGTGCGTACTTTCTACATCATAGGTATCGTTTACCCAATAGGTTACTTTGCTTAAGGCTTTGGCATTGGAAATCTGCCAGGAATTAGCATCGGATTTATTTACCGGAAGGAGATTTCCTTTGGCATCATACGCTTTAAAATCATCGATGAATTTACCGTAATCGTCCTCGGAATAGGTTCCCGGAATAATTTTCGGGATATGAAAGGTTGCGGTTTCAGTAGTAAACGATGGAGCCATAATGGTAACCATTACTTTATCGTCTTTTACATTTTTCAGATCAATAGCAACTTTTACATCGTTTACTGCAACTGTCTGTGGTTGTTGTGCTGTTTTACAGCTCATTACCATCGCAGCCATTGCCAATGTACAGATAAGTCTTTTCATTGTAATATTTTTAGTTGTATATAGGTATTCGGAATTGTTTTTTTGTTACAATTTATGCTTTTTTAAGAAAAGATTTATCGCCTGAGCCAGTTCCGGTGTATTGCGGGTTTCCGGTTTACTATAGGAAGCCCGGTTTTCAGCATCGTCTCCGGTTATGGTTTTCAAGACATGATTCATGTTTGGAATTATTGTCAGTGAAGCGTCCGGTTTTGCCTTTTTTAATTGTTCTGCTTCCGATTCGGCTACTTGTAAGTCTTTGGTTCCGTTAAGAAGTAGTACCGGAATTTTTAATTTCTGAATTTCCTGTTGCGGCTTGTATTGTATCCATGACGTCATATAGGGTTGAACGCTTTCCCGAAACATAGAACTCAGCAGTGGACTTTTTACAGTCACCACTTCACCTTTTTTTATTTTTTCTAAAGTGGTTATTAGTTCTTCTTTTACGCCAGGCGCCTGTTTGGTGATCTGATCGATTAAAATTTCGTCAATCGGTCTTCCCGGTCCGGCGATCGATATAAATCCGTCGGCTTTGGTTTGTTGTGCTGCAATCATACCGATTTGAGAACCTTCGCTATGGCCTGCAAATACGATTTTACTGTAGTTTCCGGTTTTTTTAAAATGATCAAAAACGGTTGCGGCATCGGTAATCATATCCTCAAAACGCATGTCTTTTTCGTTAACTGTTCCGGCAATGATTTGTGCAATCACTCGTTTGTCGTAGGTAAAAACAGCCCGATGTTCCTTAGCCAGATCTTCGGCCAGGTATTTTAGTGAATTGTTTTGCATACCAATCTGATTTCCGTTCCGATTGGTTGGTCCGGAACCGGCAATTAGGATGATCAATGTTGGTTTTTTGACTTCCGGAATCGGTGTATACAGATCGCCTTTTAATAAAGGATTGACCTGTATTTCGGTTATTTTAAACGGTGTTTCCTGTGCGATCGCAGGTATGGAAATACAAAGGAAAAGCGATAGTACTATTTTTTTGATCATGGTTGTTAAGAGTGTCTAAGTATATAAAAAAGGCCCGTTTTAACAGGCCTCAGTAGATTTAATCGAATTTATTTTTAAAGTAGTATTTACTGTCCAGATCATCATCTTCCAGATCGTTATAACGTTGTGGCTTTGGTTTTGGTTTATTGGCAGTAACCTTTTTTTTCCAAAGTTCAAAATTGTCTTTTGATAACTTTTTGCGAACCATTTCGGTAACTTCGCTTTCGGAAATTCCAAATTCTTCTTTTATTACTTCAAAAGGTCTTTTTTCCTCCTGAGCCATAGTGACAATTCTATCAATTGTTTCCTTGTCGAATTCTAAAACTTTGCTTTTTTTCATCAGATGAAAAATTAATCAAATAAATGTTTTTAATGGTTTATTTACACACTCAATATTACTAAAAAAATGAATTGAGCAATATGGGTGCTGTTATTTTTTTTGATTTTTCAAAAATCAGACCAAAATGTTTTTTCCTTTTGAAAAATGAGCAAAAAAATAGTGTCTCAGCGGTATTTATCTAGCGTATCCGTCAATTTTTTTACAATTTTTGATCGATGTATAGCGAACTTTTTATTTGTTATTGGAATTAAAAAGGAGGTAATTCGGATGGTAATACGGAAATAGTAGCCTTATTGAGATTGTTCGGAAACGGTTGTGATAGATGTAGGACGAAATGTAGTTTTTTGTGTAGCCAGAAGAAAAGTGAAAAAAGGCGGATAAAAAAAACGGCCTTATCGATAAGGCCGTTTTTCTAAAATGTATTTTTTGATTCACTATTCTTTACTAAAAATTGATTTATAGACAATACCGGCAATCAGTGCGCCAATAATTGGTGCCACGATAAACAACCATAACTGGCTTAACGCTTCGCCACCTACAAAAACCGCCTGACTTATACTTCGGGCTGGATTTACAGAGGTGTTGGTAACCGGAATACTGATCAAATGAATCAGGGTTAACGCCAATCCGATGGCCAATCCGGCAAATCCTTTTGGTGCTCTATCGTCTGTAGCGCCCAGAATCACAATCAGGAAGATAAAAGTCATTACGACTTCGGTGAGAAAAGCGGCATTCATACTGTATTTGCCCGGCGAAAGTTCGCCATAACCATTGGAAGCAAACCCGCCAATATCACTACCGTTACCCGTTGCGATTACATATAATATGGCTGCTGCGGCAATACCGCCCAAAACCTGAGCCACGATATAGGGGATAAGCTCTTTGGCATCAAAACGACCGCCTACCCATAATCCGATAGAAACCGCCGGGTTGAGATGTGCGCCGGAAATATGCCCAAGCGAATAAGCAATTGTCAGTACGGTAAGTCCGAAAGCCAAAGCGACTCCAACAAAACCAATTCCTGCGTCGGGAAAGTTACAGGCCAGCACTGCGCTACCACAACCTCCTAAAACCAACCAAAATGTTCCAATGAATTCTGCGATAAGTTTTTTCATAAAATAAAGGGATTAGTTAAACAATTGTAATAAATGTATTTCAGGGAAAATGTAAGGCTTGATCAAAATATTTGGAGCATAGCAATGTTGTGCGGTCGAACAGTAAAGCATACTGTTGCCACAGGCAAATCGCTAAAAAGGCGGAAAAGGAAATTAGGGATTGTAGAACCGGAATTGAAATAAAAGCTTTATTCGGGTGAAAATCCGGGACCGTAAAAGAGGGGCTTTGCGTATATAATGCACTACTTCTGTAGAAACCGGCAACCGATGTGCTGCAAAGCGAAAGGGGTAAGAGGGATTGCCAGGTTAGACTCATTTTCAGGTAGTTAAATGATTATATCCGTATTACGAATATAATCATTTTTACCAGAAAATTCTATATTAATTCTTTTTTTTGAACGAAATGTTCATAATGATAATGGCGAGAATGATTAGTAAAATTCCCATCCATTGTGTTAGGACTACGGTTTCATTAAGAATCACAAAGGCCATCATAACCGAAACGGGTAATTCCAATGACGAAACGATACTACCTAATCCGATTCCGGTATGCGGAAATCCGGCATTCATCAACATCGGTGGAATGATGGTTCCAAATAAGGATAGTACAATTCCCCATTTTAAGAAGATTTCAAAGTTATACGGAGTCGTTTGTGTGAAAATTCCAAACCCGAATACAATCACAGCACCACCCAATAGCATGTATAAGCTTCGTTGTGCCGGCGATATTCCGGTAGCAACACTGTTGGCGGTAAACATGGTTGTTGTGAAGGAAGCGGCTGCAAGCATTCCCCACATTAATCCGCGCCAGTCCAGTTGAATTTCGTTTTTAAAGATGTTAGTTGCCAGTGCGGTACCTCCTAAAACGATGATCACCGATATTACTTTTTGTAATGACGGTAGTTTTTTGTCGATAAACATTTCCAGTAAAACACCCATCCATACCGTTTGCATCAATAAAACGATACCAATGGATACGGGAATGTATTTTACGGCTAGATAATAGAAAACACTGGTCATTCCCAATGATGTTCCGGCCAGCATTAACTGAGCGATATTCTTTTTAGTGGCTTTTACGACAGTACCTTTATTTTTGGATTTCTGAAAAGCATTGATGATTAGGATTCCGATGATACCCAAAATAAACTGGGACGACGTAACCTCGGCAGTGGTGTAGTTTTCCTGATAGGCAAGTTTAACAAATGTTGCCAGCATTCCATAACTGGTAGCACCTAAACCTACTAAAAAAACTCCTTTTAAAACTTTGTTTCCTGACATTATTATTTGATTTTAAAACAGCCTGCAAAGATAAGCTATCCCGTTTAGTTAGAATAATCAATCGGAAAAAAAATAATGTTTTGATAAAATAGGTGCTGATTTTGAGTGAAATGGATAAAAAAAGGATTGACACTATGGTCAATCCTTTTTAAAATAGCATTGTTGATCCGTGATTATTCCGACCAGTATACTAAAGTTACTTCGATAACACCGTTAGCATTTACAAGGCTATCCGATAAAGTTACAGTAGTTGCAGAAGCACCGCTGAAATAACCGTTATATGCACGGAATGTGTAAGTACCCGGAGCTAAATTGCTATAACAGTCTTCGTAATTTTCAGGGTAGAAATATACATTCGCGTCGTTATACGCATAATAACCGTGTAAGTCGTTGTAGGTAACTGGATTTCCCAGGTGATCTACCAGTTTCATACAAACGTTGTAGGTTTTGATAGCAGTAGCAATTGAATTGATTTCGTTGATAAGGCTAGTAGTTGTAGTGTATTGCTGATCCAATACGCTTTTTACATTTGGAATCAGGTTTAAAGCGGTAGCGTTATCATTTGCAGCCAAAGCATCGTTGATTTGGAACGTTAATCCGATAAGGATGTCGTTTAAGTTTACCAATTCGGCAGTGATAGCGTTAATGCTAGCCGTAGAAAAGGCATTTTGAGACGCTGTACGCGCTAGGCTGGCAAAATAATCCACATCATCAGAATTGTTTTGGATGGAGTTTACCTGAACAAACATGGCATCGTAAAATTGTTGTGCATTTGGTGCGTTTAATAATACGATTTGTTTAGCCAATTGTACCGCTGCCGTTTTAGCAGCTGGTGTATCCTGTTGGATGTTTTCGGCTGACTGGATTGCGTAGTCTAAATTTTGTTGTGCAGTTTGTGCGAAAACAGAGCTGCCTACCAATGCTACAAACAAGGTTATAGCATAAAAAGTAATTTTCTTCATAGAAATAGATTTAAGGTTTTGTACGCCAAATGTATTAAAATGTATTAAAATTATTACGTATTGAGTATTATTATTGTATTAATAAAATATTATTTAGACATTTTGCGTGTTTTGTTGTTTTGTTGGTGTTTGTTTTGTGATCTTAATAGTGTGGCGTTGAACGCGGAATTACTATTATAAAAAACTGTTTTTTGCTGTAACAATGGCAGGAATTGACTTATATTTTTGATTGTTATCCATTTACCGATTTTTCAAGTGGAAATAATTTGTATATTTGTAGGAACTAATACTTTATTGTAATGCTAAAGTTTATAAATAAAAGTGGAAAAGCTTCGGTTACTTCCAATCCCGAAATTGGAAGCGGACTGGTTCGTATTGCGCACAAAATAAGTGCCGTTAGCGGAGAAAGCCAGTTAGTAAAAATCGGAGGGCGCTATTTTAGAGTAAGGGAATTGGGATAACCGGATGAATATTGCTTTTACAACAGTATTATTGTTTATCATCCTTGCTCCGGGATTTTTGGCCCGAATCGCTTATAATTCTTCTAAATTAAGTGTTGCAGATTCCAATAGAAATCTGGTTAACGAATTAACCTGGTCGATCATTCCGGCACTCACACTACACATCATTTTTGTTGCGATCATACAGAATGCCACCCGATATTCTGTGGATTTTGTACAATTGGGTAACCTGGTTTTGGGGACTTCCCAAAAAGCAGATGCGAGTTTTGCCCAATTAAACGATTATAAATACGCCATATTTTTTTATAATCTTATTCTTTTTAAAACCTCTTTTGTCGCGGGTTATCTACTGCGAAAAATGGTGCGCTTTTTTAAACTAGACCGAAAGTTCCGTTATTTTCGTTTTTCAAATAAATGGCATTATATCTTTTCCGGGGAATGCCTGGATTTTCCAGATGTTCCGGATGAATACGAAGAAATTACCAATAAAATTATCAATGTACTTTGTAAGGTAAATGGTCGTACGGTATTGTACACCGGCGAATATTTTAATTATTATGTAGATGGTAAAGGCGATTTGGAAGCGGTACATTTAAAGTATCCGATTCGGAGGTATCTGGAAAATGATAAAGCCGGGGACGAAGATTATTATGTGATTTCCAGTCGTTATCTGATGATTCCAAATTCAGATATTATCAATATCAATTTTAAGTATATTAATTTTGAAGAAGTTGATGAAGCGGAATTATCGGAGGAAGAAAAGGACAATGCGATACAGTTGTCGGAATAGTTCAGATATAAAAAAAGCAACAGGTGGTCCTGCTGCTTTTCCTAAATAATCGAATATAATAATTGGAGTTATTTGATTAACTCGAAATTACGTTTTACAAAAGCGGTTAGCTCTTCTCCTTTTAAAAGATTTTGAGATAGCTTCGCCAAATCCAAAGCCTGTTTTACAAGACCTTCCTGTACCGGTTTGTCGGTTGTGTTTAGAATGGTAGTGGCCAGATCGGAATTGGTATTGATGATCAGGTTGTACATTTCCGGGAAATTCCCCATACCAAACATACCACCGCCACCGGACTGACTCATTTCTTTCATTCGGCGCATAAACTCCGGTTGCGTGATCATAAATGGAGCCGCTTTACTGTCCATCGCTTCCAACTGAACCGTGTACGACGTCTTCGGTACGATTTCTTCCAACACCGTTTTCAGGTTGTTTTGCTCGTCTTCCGATAGTTTCGAAATCGGGTTGTCATCTTTTTTAATCAGATTGTCAATATGATCCGAATCCACACGGGTGAACGTTAGTTTTTCATTGTCGGCTTCCAGTTTCTGAATCAGGTGCGACACGATCGGGCTATCCAATAATAGTACTTCATAACCTTTTTCTTTTGCCGATTCGATATAACTGTGTTGTACATCTTTATTTGAAGCATACAGAACAACCAGTTTGTCGTCTTTGTCTGTTTGTTTGTCTTTTATGGCTTCTTTTAATTCTTCCAGCGTATAGTATTTTCCATCTACGGAAGGATATAAAACGAAAGCACCCGCTTTTTCATAGAATTTCGGTTCGGATAACATTCCGTATTCCAAAACGATTTTAATGTCGTTCCATTTCTGTTCGAAATCCTCACGGTTCTCAGTAAACAACGATTTTAACTTGTCGGCTACCTTACGGGTAATATAATTTGAAATTTTCTTTACGTTTCCATCCGCCTGTAAGTACGAACGCGATACGTTTAACGGGATATCCGGAGAGTCGATAACTCCTTTTAGCATCGTTAAAAATTCCGGAACGATTCCTTCTACGTTATCCGTAACAAAAACCTGGTTTTGATACAACTGGATTTTGTCTTTTTGGATTTGTAAATCGGCCGACATTTTTGGGAAATACAAAATACCGGTCAGATTAAACGGATAGTCAACGTTTAAGTGGATGTTGAATAACGGTTCTTCGAATTGCATCGGATACAACTCGCGGTAGAAGTTTTTGTAATCAACATCGCTAAGATCGCTCGGTTGTTTGGTCCAGGCCGGGTTCGGGTTGTTGATGATATTGTCTACGGTGATCGTTTCTTCCGTTGCATCATCACCTTCGCCGGTGGTTATTTTTTCGGTGCGCGTTCCGAATTTGATCGGCACCGGCATAAATTTATTGTATTTGATCAATAACTCACGGATTTTTCCTTCTTCCAGGAATTCCAGTGAATCTTCGGCAATATGAAGAATGATTTCCGTTCCTCGGTCGGTTTTATCAGACGCTACTAATGTAAATTCCGGGCTTCCGTCGCAAGTCCAGTGTGCAGCCGGTTCGTCTTTGTGGGATTTGGTGATGATTTCCACTTTTTCGGCAACCATAAAGGCCGAGTAAAAACCAAGTCCGAAATGCCCGATGATGCCCGAGTCTTTAGCGGAGTCTTTGTATTTTTCCAAAAACTCTTCCGCTCCGGAAAAAGCAACCTGATTGATGTATTTTTCAACCTCTTCGGCCGTCATACCCAATCCCTGGTCGATAATATGTATTTTTTTATTGTCTTTGTCGATCTTTACTTCGATAACCGGATTTCCATAATCCACTTTTGCCTCACCAATACTGGTTAAATGTTTTAACTTTAGCGTGGCATCCGTCGCGTTTGATACAAGTTCACGAAGGAAAATTTCGTGATCACTGTATAAAAACTTCTTGATTAGAGGAAAGATGTTTTCTACCGATACATTGATTTTTCCTGTAGTCATATATAAGCTGTATTTTTTTTGTTAAACTTTTTCTGATTTATGCAAATTAAGTACCAAACCGAAAAAATGTGACAAAATGACCGAAATGCAGCTTATAGTGGAAAAATTCTTACTCAAAATTTAACAAATTAATGCTGTAGGTAGTATATTTGTGTTAGTTATTTTAAAGCGCTCTATATGAAAAAATTAATTTTCTTAAGTGTACTTACCATGATGCTGTTTTCATGTAAGTCAACATCGGTAACCAACACGAAGTTAGACCGAACTTCACAGGTTGCAATTAAAGGTAACTGGGTTTTAAGCTCTGTTAGTTACCCGGGTTCAGAATACATTAAGGTGAATTCGTTTCAGATCGCCGACTCAAAGTGCTTTGAAGGAAGCAGCTGGAAATTTATTTCAAACAACAACAAAGGGAATATGGCCTTGGAAAAAGCCAATTGTCCGGCTTTCGCTTCTGCTTTTACCTGGTTTGTAAATAAAGAAGGTGAGTTTGTTTTAAAACTTCTGGATGCGGGCGAAAAAGCCAAAAAAGTAAAAGAAGGTTATGTGTTGAAATTAGCAAATCAGTCGGAAACATCATTCCAGTTGATCGATAAAATCAACGTAGGAGGTAAACTGACAGATGTAGTATACCAGTTTGAAAAATTGAACTAATTAAAAAATAAAATCAGGAATATGAAAAAGATAACAATTTATACAATAGCAGCGGTATTCATGATCGGATCCGTTTTTACAAGTTGCGATTCGGTTAAAAACGCAAATAATACCCAAAAAGGTGCCGGTATTGGTGCTGTAGCCGGTGCGGTTTTAGGTGGTGTACTTGGAAACAATATCGGTAAAGGTGGAAATGGTGCATTAGGTGCGGTTCTTGGTGGTGTTGTTGGTGGTGTTGCCGGTGGTGTTATCGGAAACAAAATGGACAAACAGGCTCGTGAAATCGAACAGGCTGTACCCGGTGCTGAAGTAGAGAGAGTTGGAGAAGGTATTAAATTGGTATTGGGCGAAAATGCTGTTCGTTTTGATACTAACAAATCTACCCTGACAGCTTCTGCCAAAGCAAACCTTGATAAATTGGTTCCGGTTTTTCAAAGCTATGCCGATACGGATATCGTAATTTACGGTTATACCGATAATACCGGTAAAGTAGAGTACAACCAGTCGTTGTCTGAGCAAAGAGCGGCTTCTGTAAAAAGTTACCTGGCTGGAAAAGGTTTGTCTTCCAATCGTTTTAAAGTATCCGGAATGGGTATTGCCGATCCGATTGCAACAAACGATACTCCGGAAGGACGAAGCAAAAACCGTCGTGTTGAGTTTGCTATCACAGCAAATGAGAAAATGGTTCAGGATGCTAAAAAACAAGGCGGAAATTAATTTCCAAATGATATAAAAGATAAAAAGACTGTCGAAACGACAGTCTTTTTTAGTTTATGCTAGGATCAAAGTGTTTCAATAAATTGCTTTGCGGCATTTAATGTCAGTTCCGGAGCTTCCTTATGCGGAGTATGACCAATATTCGGAATAAGATACTGTTCCGATCGTCCCGAAACCAGACTGATGGTTTTGGTAACCTGATCCAGTGTGCCGTATTCATCGGCTTCTCCCTGAATAAACAAGAGCGGACAACGTATTGCGGATACTAATTTTTCGATGTTCCAATTTCTAAAATCGTCACGAGTCCAGGTTAATGTCCAGGCTTTAAACAGCGTGTCCACCTTATCGCCGTGGTATTTCTGCAAACGAACCGCTAAGTCAGTAGTGGTATAGGCTTCCATCGCTTCGCGGATTCCTTTTAAGGTGACTTCTTCTACAAAAATATGAGCCGCTTCACAAATCACGGCTTTGATGCGTTCCGGATAGTTACTGGCGGTAATCAGTGCAATCGAACCACCATCGCTATGTCCGAATAAAATAGCTTGATCAATTTCTAAATGAGCGAGTAATTCGTTTAAGACAGTGGCTTCTTCTGTCAGATAATCAACCGGTCTTTCGTGTGTTGGCATTGGAGCCGATTTGCCATATCCAAGCCGATCGTAAACCAATACGTTGCATTGCGTGGTTTCAGCTAGTTTTTCTGGAAAATCCCGCCAAAGTTGTATGCAGCCCAGAGAGTCGTGTAAAAATACAAGGGTAGGGCGGTTGGGATGGTTATTTCGATAATGGATATAAAGGTTTTGTCCATTTATGTCAATCTGAGCAGAAGTGGTATTTGGTGTCATGAATTTGATAAGCTAAAAGGGTTATTGTTCGCTTTTATTGTTTTACTTTTTTTAAAATTAGCCAGGTTGAGGTATGTAATAGCGCCCAACATTACAATAATACCTTGTATTTGTACAAAAGTAATATTTTCTCCCAGTATAATATGGGCACAGAAGACCGCTACGGGTAATTCAAGGGTTAGAAGTATGGAACTTAAACTGGCTCCGATTTTGGGCATTCCGATACTAAAACATACCGGTGGGATAACAGTGCCAAAAATAGCGAGGAATAGTCCCCATTGAAGTAAACCATAGTTTAAATGAGTACTCATGAGTATGGATTTTAAATTGATCATAAATATAATCGTGGCAGATCCGGTCATCATTAACGCGCTTTTTTCGAATACAGGCGTTTCTTTTCCGAGTTGACTGGTGAAGATTACGGATAAACTATAAATAACAGCCGATAATAAACCTAATACAATACCAGTTAGTGAAATATTGAGTCGTCCGATTGTTAAGAGATTTCCAGCGAGGATAGTTCCTATAATGATAAAAATTGTAGCTATTGTGGTGGAGCGGGAAGGCCGCTTTTTAAAAAAGAACCATTCTGTAATACTACTGATCCAGGTGATTTGCATGAGCAGAACAATAGCCAGTGAAGCCGGAATATAGGAAACGGACAGGTAATAGATATACGCGGAAAGCCCGATTGAAGTTCCGGCAACTAATAATCTCCAGTTTTGTATAATAGGAGTGGATCTATTTGTAAGCCGTCGGAACAAAACAATACCCCATAGCAGGAGCGCACCTAAAAAGGCTTGTGCCAGTGTAATTTCGCCGGCTGTGTAACCTTGACTATAAGCAATCTTGGCAAACGAAGCCAGCATACCATAGCTGATGGCGCCAAGTGCAACAATTAGAACATGCTTAATCATAAAAATAATTATTTGGTGTTTTGTCCGTACAAATCTATATATATGAAGAATATGTTTCTATTTTTTATTTTAAATGCGTAAATAGTCCTTAAAATTGTTTTATTTGTTGTTTTTTGTTCGATATAAATTGTTTTTTTGTAATTTGTACGGAAAAAATCCAATGGACGAATTGAGTAAGCAGGAAATTGAACTGTTGCGAATATTGCAAAAGAATGCGCGATTTGATATAACGGATCTTACCGAACGACTAAATATGTCGCGTACTTCGGTTTATGACCGAATCAAAAAACTGGAAAACGAAGGCTATATTAAAAACTATGCTGCCATCATTGATCATAAAAAAGTAGGACTCAACTTTATTGTAATTGTAACCGTTTCCTTAAACAGTCAGCGGTTGGATTATGTAGAAGAGTTTTCAAAACAAGTGGCGCAGCTTGATGAGGTTGTGGAAGCCTATGTAACCGGAGGGATTTTTGATTATATTCTGAAAGTAGTGGTTAAAGACCCGGAGGCGTTTAATGATTTTATCGCAACGAAATTATCGGTAATCCCCAATATCAGTAAAATTAAAAGTTCGTTTGTGATGAACTATATTAAACAATCGACCGTATTACCGATCTGATGACTTTCCAAAACCACCTTCCATATCCTGAAAAGCCCATTGCGCCATCGCTTCAATAACCGGTAATAAACCAATTCCGGCATTACTCAGTCGGTAAGTAACAAAAGGTGGAACAACCGGTTTGGCTTCGCGGATTACCAGATTGTCGGTTTCCAGTTGTTTTAAATGCTGGATGAGCATTTTTTCGGTAATGGCCGGTATCGCTCTTTTTAGTTCACTATAGCGTTTGTCGCCTTTGGAAAGATGGTACAGAATAATTGGTTTCCAGTAACCGCCAATGCGTTCCATCACATAACTCACCGGGCATTGTTCCAAAGCATAACGCTTGTTTTCCTGTATTGTCGATGTTTCTTTAATCGCTGTCATAATACATACTTTAGGGTAAGTACTTGTGTAAAAGTAAGTGCAAATATACCTTTGTCTTGTCAAATTAAAAAACAATTCACATGAAAATAACAGTCTCAGGTTCTTTAGGGAACATCGGAAAACCATTAACTACAAAATTAGTAGCAGCCGGACATGATGTAACGGTAATCAGTAGTGCAGCGGATCGAAAAGAAGCGATCGAAAAATTAGGAGCAAATGCAGCGATCGGATCGGTAAGTGATGCCAATTTCTTAAAAGAAGCGTTTACCGAAGCAGATGCCGTTTTTGTCATGACACCACCCAATATGGGCGGTGCCAATATTATCGCAAATACTACCGAAGCCGGAAAAGCGTTTGCTTCCGCGATCATTGCATCGGGTGTAAAACGCGTGGTTATGTTGAGCAGTATCGGTGGGGATTTGCCAACCGGAAACGGGCCGATCACCGGATTGCATAACATCGAGAAAATATATAACGAATTGGAATCGGTTTCCGTAACCTTTCTACGTGCCGGTTTATTCTTCACCAATTTTTATAACGATGTGCCGTTGATCAAAGGAATGGGAATTATGGGTGCGAATTATCCGGGTGCTATTCGTGTGCCGTTTGTATATCCGGGCGATATCGCAACCGCTGCGGCTGAAGAATTGCAAAAAAGCAGTACCGGTAAAAATGTCCGCTATATTGTGAGTGATGTCCGTACGCCAAATGAAGCAGCTCGGATATTAGGAACGGCGATCGGAAATCCGGAATTGCCTTGGGTTGAATTTACAGACGAACAGGCTTTACAGGGAATGCAACAGGCCGGACTTCCGGAAGAAGTGGCGCAATTGTATACCGAAATGGGTTCCGGTTTCCGAAATGGAACGATTCCGGCCGATTTCGAACGCAATGGTTCGCCGGTAGACGGGCAAACGAAACTGGAAGATTTTGCGACGATTTTTGCTGCCGGTTTTTAAGAATAACGAAATCGGAATGAACAGACCTGACCCGTTTTCATAACCGGTCAGGTCTTGTTTTTAGGATTCTGTTGTTCAATTTTTATGAAAGATATTTAACAAATATTTTGTTTATTTTTTGGATTACCGCATCAATCGCTTTGTAACTTTACAAAACCTTAAATATAATTTGATTATGGCGGTGACGAAAAGAACCAACGGAAAAAAAGAATCCGTTACAGAAGATACGATTATTACCAATTATATGAACCAGGTTCTGGAAAAACATCAGGAACCGGTGAGTGTGTTTCACTTTTGCAAGGAAAACAAAATTGATGAAACTGCATTTTACAGTTTCTTTCCGTCACTGGACGGAATCCGGGAAACCATTTGGATCAAGTTGTTCGAAAATGCAGTGATAAGCCTTAAAAATGACGAGGCCTTTGCAACCTATTCCAATCGGAATAAATTACTGGCATTGTATTTTACTTTTTTTGAAATTCTGACTTTAAACAGAAGTTATGTCTACTTTGTACTAAAGGAAAACGAAAAGGGTTTACATAATCTGAAACAACTGCGCAAACTCCGCAATCGATTTAAAAAGTTCCTTAAAGAAGAAATACAGGCGCAGTTTGCCGATAAACATGAAAAAATCGATAAGGTGGCCAAACCGATATTGACGGAAGCCGCCTGGGTACAATTCCTGTTTATTCTGAAGTTTTGGATAGACGATACATCGGTTGGTTTCGAAAAAACGGATATCATGATCGAAAAAGCGGTAAAAGCAGCATTCGATGTGTTGGATACAACCCCGTTGGAAAGCCTTTTCGACCTCGGCAAGTTTGTCTGGAAAGAAAGATTTAACTAGATCCTCCCTCAAAATCGTTTGACCTTATGAAAACACTCAATAAAATCCCGACAAACAAAATGGAACGGGCAGGAGCGCTCGTGAAAACAGGTTTAAAAGTGGGCGGAAATTACCTGGCCTATTATGGTGAAAAAATGGTAAATCCGACACTTTCCAAAGACAAACTCAACGAAAATAATGCGGAGGATATCTACGATGGATTGAAAAATCTGAAAGGTAGTGCGTTAAAAGTAGCGCAGATGCTCAGTATGGAAAAAAACATCATGCCGAAAGCGTATGTTGAAAAATTTTCACTGGCACAATTTTCCGTTCCGCCATTATCGGCACCGTTGGTTCGCAAAACGTTTAAAAAATATCAGGGCGAATACCCGGAAACCTTATACGATACCTTTACACCCGATTCGGTCAATGCGGCAAGCATCGGTCAGGTGCATAAAGCAACAAAAAACGGAAAAAAACTGGCCGTAAAAATTCAGTATCCCGGTGTAGCCGACAGTATTAGTTCGGATCTGGCCATTGTAAAGCCGTTTGCCATTAAAATGTTTAACCTACAGGGAAAGGATTCGGATAAATATTTTAAGGAAGTAGAACAAAAACTGCTGGAAGAAACCGACTATAAACTGGAATTAAAACAGGGAATGGCGATTGCCAAAGCCTGTTCGGCTATAGAAAATCTGAAATTTCCGGGCTATTATCCGGAATGGTCATCCGAAAAAATCATTACGATGGATTGGATGGAAGGACAACATTTGTCGGAGTTCGCTGTCAGTAATAGTGATCCACAACAAGGAGATCGCATCGGACAGGCCTTGTGGGATTTCTATATGTTTCAGATGCATACTTTAAAACAGGTACATGCCGATCCGCATCCCGGGAATTTTCTGGTGGATGCCGAAGCGAATCTGATTGCTATCGACTTCGGTTGTATCAAGCAAGTACCGGAAGATTTTTATATCCCATATTTTGAACTGGCCCGACCTGAGGTGATCAACCATCCGGTGCTATTCCGCGAAAAATTATTTGAACTTGAAATCCTCCGCCCGGATGATACACCTGAAGAAATTGCTTATTTCTCAGAATTGTTTCACCAGTTGCTAAGTCTGTTCACGCAACCTTTTCACGGAGATTATTTCGATTTTTCCAATGCGGAATTTTTTGAAAATATCGCCAAAATGGGGGAAGCTTTTTCGAAAGATACCCAATTACGGAAAATGAATGGTAACCGCGGATCAAAACACTTCTTGTATATCAACCGTACTTTTTTTGGACTGTACAACCTGTTGCACGACCTTAAAGCACGGATTGATACCCGAAATTTTGAAAAATATCAAATCTCCTAAAAGGATTACCGCTGTCTTCCTGTTGTTGGATAAGGAAACTTTGTAATTTTGTGCCTCTAAAAAATAAGAATGCTACACGTAAAAAATATTTCGTTCGGTTATAACGAAAAAACGATAATTAAGAATATCGATTTTACCATAGAAAAGGGACAGCATATTGCGGTTATTGGTGAAAGCGGATGTGGAAAAAGTACCCTTTTAAAACTGATTTACGGGTTATACGATCTGGATGAAGGTCAGATTTTCTGGGGCGATACTCCGGTACTCGGACCGAAATACAATCTGGTAGCCGGTATGCCGTTTATCAAATACCTGGCTCAGGATTTTGATCTGATGCCGTATGTAACGGTGGCCGAAAATGTCGGGAAGTTTTTATCGAATTTCTACCCGGAGGAAAAGAAACAGCGCATTCAGGAGTTGTTGGAAATTGTGGAAATGACAGAATTTGCCAATGTAAAGGCAAAATACCTGAGTGGCGGTCAGCAGCAACGTATCGCGCTGGCACGGGTATTGGCGTTGGAACCGGAAGTGATGTTGCTGGATGAGCCGTTTAGTCATATTGATAATTTTAGAAAAAATGCCCTACGACGCAATTTGTTTGCCTATCTGAAAGCCAAAAAAATTACCTGTATTGTGGCAACACACGATAGTACGGATGCCTTGTCTTTTGCCGATGAAACTTTTGTGTTATTCGACGGTGAAATTGTAGACCGCGGGCCTTCGACGATCATTTATAATAATCCGGTAAATAAATATACCGCTTCGCTTTTTGGTGAGGTTAACGAACTGAAGTTGTCGGATATCGTAGAAGTCGAAGGTGAAGATGAGGTGGTATTGTTGTATCCGCATCAATTGCGGGTTGTGGAAAGCGGAAAAATGAAAGTACTGGCCAAGCAATCGTATTATAAAGGAAGTCACTATCTGATTAAAGGTATTTTTGACCGGAAAGTGATCTTTTTTGAACACGATACAGCACTGGAAAACAATGAGGAAGTAACCTTAATGATCAGCTAAATAATATACGATGCCAAGAGAAGATAGCTTAATGCGGCAAATTAGCGAACTCGGATTTGCTTTAAAACGATTGATGGAACGAATGAAGGGCGGAGGATCCGGTGGCGGACTTACGTTGGATTCGGATCCGGTCGATAACGCACTGACGGAAGAAATGGGTTTTGGACGGGATACATTATTACAGGTAGCACCGGAAAATATCATTTCCTTCTTATTGGAAAACCCGGGATTTTCGGCGGACAATCTGGAACTTTTTGCCGATTATCTAACGCAAATTGGCCAGGGAAAAGACTATCAGGAAAATCTCTATCGGAAAGCTGTTGTCATCTATGACTATGTGAATAAAGCTACCGCTACTTTTTCGATGGAACGACAAAATAAAATACAAGCGATTCGGTCGAAATTAAAATAAAGAAAGCCTAATTTGTTAGGCTTTTTTTTATGATAAAAAGTAGCGGACGTCGTTTTTTAAGTGATGTTAAAAAATGATCTTGTTTTTAAAATATTGTTATAAAAATATTTTTTTCGTATTTTTGGTAAAGACAGAATTTTAAAATGAAGGAGTTATGCAAGAGTTAAAATTTAAAATATCACCGGGAACAATACGGAAAGTCAATCGTATGCTTATTGCTAATAATGATGTTTGTTTGGAAAATGCCGGAAATTATAGAGGAGTGATTACTGTCAAAACCATTATAAATGGAATTGTCAGGATTAGAGAGATCAGTAGAGCGGAAATTAATGAAGCATATGGGAAATCTCTAAAGGAATATGCAGCGAAATTATAATTACATTTATTCCAAACTGGTAGAAGGAGATACGGATCTTATTGGGCATATTGCTTACTCATTCTATAAGAAGGGTAAAGTTGAATATATTGAAAAACAGGAACAGATAGGAAATTGTCTTACCGATACGGATTTAATAGCATTTAATGATTTTTCGTCTTCCGATTGTACCATTCAAAGTTATAGAGCGAAAGCAGAGTGTACGCTCCAAGGGTTTATTGATAATCTACTTCAAGAAGAACTAAAAAATTATGACGGACAGGTTGCAAGTCGGCAAACGGAAATATTGAAAGACATTATAAAGCCGCTTGTACCTTCCTTTTGGAATACTATTGCAATTGGAGTAATCAGTTCTTTTGCATTTGCCCTTTTAATCGTCATTTTTGCAGTAATTGCAGAATATGGAAATAATGTCGTTACTATTAATGTTGTAAAAACACAAACTAAAATCCAGAGCGAAAAATAACAATACTTCGGTACAATAAAAAAATCCCTCCTGTAACAAGGAGGGATTTTTAGGATTAATTTTTAAGATATTTTTCTAGGAATTGATCCTGTTCCCATAACAAATGGAAAATATTTTCTTTGGCTACATAACCATGAGATTCTTTCGGTAGAATTACCATTCTTGCCGGTGCTCCCAAACCTTTTAATGCCTGGAAATAACGTTCCGTTTGTAACGTAAATGTTCCCGGGTTGTTATCGGCTTCACCGTGAACCAATAAAAGAGGTGTTTTCATTTTTTCGGCATTCATAAACGGAGACATCTCGTTATAAATGTTTGGTACTTCCCAATAGTTACGTTGCTCGCTTTGGAACCCAAAAGGAGTTAGTGTTCGGTTGTAGGCACCACTACGGGCGATACCACAAGCAAACAAGTTGGAATGCGTTAATAAGTTCGCCGTCATAAAGGCACCATAGGAATGTCCGCCAACAGCAACTTTTTTACGGTTGATATATCCCAATTTGTCCACGGCATCAATTGCTGCTTCGGCATTGGCTACCAATTGCGGAATAAAAGTATCGTTCGGTTCGGTTTTTCCTTCTCCAACAATCGGGAAAGCGGCATCATCCAAAACGGCATATCCTCGGGTTACCCAATAAATAAACGATCCGTAGTATGGGAAGGTAAACTCATTCGGGTTGGACGAACTTTGTCCGGCGCTGTTTTTGTCTTTGTATTCGGTTGGATACGCCCAAATCAGTAACGGTAGTTTGTCTTTTTTAGCCGTACGGTCATAACCTGCCGGTAAGTATAGCGTACCGGATAATTCCACTCCGTCTTTACGTTTGTATTTGATCACTTCTTTATAGACGTTTTTAATACTTTCAAACGGATTGGCAAAATCGGTTACCTGTGTTAACTGGTTTTTCTTTTTGATGTTGCGGAAGTAATAGTTCGGGAATTCACTTTTGGATTGGATTTGTACCAAAACATCCCCTTTTTTAAAGTCTTCTATAGAAAAAATGCTCTCCATTTTATCGGTATAAGCCGATTGGTACAAACGTTTTGTCTTTAAGGTTTTGATGTTAAACTCGTCGATAAAAGGAAACTGTCCGTTTTTGGTGTAACCGGCACCGATTAAAAAGGCATTGTCGTTTTCCAGTGCCAAAACGCGTTTGCCGTAATTGTTTTTAACGGTTTCAAAATTCCCCGGATCGGAATAAATATCCTGTTCGTTTCGATCCCAGATTACTTTTGGTGTTTCCGATGGATTCGATGGGTTGATCAGGTAGGTTTTGGTATTACGCGTATCATACCAGCTGTCGGATACAATGGCGATTTTGTCGTTACCCCAAATGATATCGCTAAAACGCTGTTGTGTTTTTACTAATGGTGTTGGATTGGATGTAAAAGGTGCCGACCATAAATACAACTGATCGCGGAAATCGACCTTGTTTTCCGGATTTCCTTCATCCAATGCTTCGGCAAAGAAAAGTGTCGCCGGAGCATCGTTTCTCCAGTTCATACTTCTTTTTCCTTTACGTACAGCCATAAAACCTTTTGGCATGATCTCCGTTAACGGAACTTCATTTACCACTTTAACTTCTTTTCCAGTTGCATCATAAACGGTTGTTTTTTGCGGGAAACGGTTTAGGGGTACGATATACGAAAACGGTTTTTGAAGGACTGTTACCAATAGGTAATTTCCGTCCGGTGAAAACGTTTCTCCGGCATACATATCGGCTGCTTTAAAAAGACTGCTCTTGCCATCCAGTCCGATACGGTATAATTCCGAAGTAGTGATGTTTTCGAAGTTGGCTTCATCGGTTCTGTTTTTCAACAAATCCTGATATGTTCTGTTTTGAGAAACTTTTCCTTCACTGGTCGATACAATCGGACCGTTTGGTAAGTCTTTTTTAGCATCGATTAAAGCCGGTCTGTTTTTCGGTAACATTTTTACCAAAAGACTTTGTCCGTCGCGGAACCAATTCACTGGATTTCCAAGATTGGCATTCAGATTGGCTTCGGTTAGTTTTGTAGCTTTAGCCGTTGCAATATCCAGAATCCATAATTCTACTCCCTTGTCAGTGGTATGAGTAAAAGTCATTTTTTTCTCATCCGGCGACCAGGAAAGGTTGCTTATTTTTGGATTTTGCGGTAAACCTTGTACCTGTATTATGTTTTTATCCTTAATACGGCGCACTTTAATGTTGTTCATATAGGTAACCGTACTCGAAATATTGGTTACCGGGTTGATACGCAAACCGCCCAGACGTAGTTCTTCCTGGTTGAGGTCGTCCAGACTTTTGTAGGTGTTGCGATAGGTGAGTAGCATCCATTCTTTTTTGGTATCCATGATAACGGAGGGCGCTCTCTCAAAATCGGCCAACTGTAAGATACTGGCTGGCGGCTTTTGGTAGGTGGTGTTTTCCTGTGCGAATAGGGGAGTGATTCCCAATAGCACAAATAAAACCGATTTGTACATTACTTTCATATTCGTGTTACGATTAATAGTGATTTATAACTTACGAAGATTTCGTCTAAAAGATTGGTCTACGATGAACCACTCTTGTTACAAAAGTGCTGTAAGTTTTAAGAAAAAAGAAGGTTGTTGATGCTAACGGTCTGAGATTGTGCAAAAAATAAAAGGATAAGGTGACAAGTTTTTTTATAATTTGTAAATTTGCATCCCTGTTTTTAATAAAAAAATAAAAAAATGTATCAGTCAAGAATTTCAGGATTAGGCTATTACGTTCCCGATAATGTGGTAACGAATGATGATTTGTCAAAAATTATGGATACCAACGACGAGTGGATCCAGGAGCGAACCGGTATTCAGGAGCGACGCCATGTAATTAGAGGAGAAGATACCACCACAACGATGGGCGTTAAAGCCGCTAAAATTGCAATCGAACGTTCCGGTGTGGCTAAAGAAGATATTGATTTTGTAGTTTTCGCAACTTTAAGTCCGGATTATTATTTTCCGGGACCGGGTGTTGCCGTACAAAGAGATCTTGGATTGCGCACGGTGGGTGCTTTGGATGTGCGGAATCAATGTTCCGGATTTGTATATGCACTTTCGGTAGCCGATCAGTTTATCAAAACCGGTATGTATAAAAATATATTGATCATTGGTTCTGAAGTACATTCTACCGGATTGGACATGACCACCAGAGGTCGCGGGGTATCGGTGATTTTTGGTGATGGTGCCGGAGCTGCGGTTTTAAGCCGAAGCGAAACGCCGGGCAAAGGTGTATTGTCAACGCATTTGCATTCTGAAGGCGAGCACGCCGACGAATTGGTGTTAAAAGCACCGGGAATGGGACAACGTTGGGTAACGGATATTTTAGCGGATAACGATCCGAACGATGAAAGTTACTATCCGTATATGAACGGACAATTTGTGTTTAAAAATGCAGTGGTTCGTTTTAGCGAAGTGATCATGGAAGGATTACAGGCCAACAATCTACAGGTATCCGATATCGATATGTTGATTCCGCATCAGGCAAACCTGAGAATTTCACAGTTTATTCAACAAAAATTCAAACTCACCGACGATCAGGTTCATAACAACATCCAGAAATATGGAAATACAACCGCTGCCTCGATTCCGATCGCTTTGACCGAAGCCTGGGAACAAGGGAAAATCAAAGACGGCGATACGGTAGTATTGGCAGCTTTTGGTAGCGGATTTACCTGGGCAAGTGCAATTATTAAATGGTAATTGGAGATAAACTTTTAATTTTCAATAAAATAGTGTAAATTATACAGCGGTTTCGAACAATGTTTCACTTAACACGATTGTACAATGAAGCACAAGACCATTTATAACAAAGGGCAGGCACAGCTTTTTAAAAATAAATACCTGGAGATGCTCACCAAAACGCATCCGGCCGTAATTTGGGGTATGTATATCCCGATATTAGCCGGATTGTTGTTTGTAGCAAATCAGCGGTATCATATAGAAGTCCGGAATGTCATTTTCCTTTTTTTCGGGGGAATGCTGTTCTGGACTTTTTTTGAATATATCGCACACCGATACCTGTTTCATTTTATTTCCGACAATCCGCGGATGAAACGGGTTTCCTATGTATTACACGGCAATCATCACGAATATCCGCGCGACCGGGAACGCTTGTTTATGCCGCCGGTACCCAGTCTGATTCTGGCAACGGCATTGTTTTTACTGCATTATCTTTTTCTGTGGGACTATACCTGGGCTTTTTTTCCGGGGTTTATGTTTGGCTATTTGTTATATGCCTCCATGCATTATGCGATTCATGCCTATGCACCGCCTTTTAAGTTTATGAAACCGCTATGGCGCAATCATCATTTGCATCATTATAAAGATGAACATTTGGGTTTTGGGGTGAGCAATACGTTTTGGGATCGCCTTTTCGGAACCATGTTCGATCTGACAAAAAATGCCGAGGATCCGGAAAAAACAAAAGCGCTGCAATTTGAGAAGAAAAAAATAGAATGAAAAAACCCCGAATATACTTCGGGGTTCCTCAAACAAATTATAATAAAAATCTAAAACTTTTGGATTATTAGAACATACCACCACTACTTTGTTTGGTGTTGTCCTCACGTTGTTTACGTTGTAAAGCTCTATTTTTTCCACCACCGAACATATAGTTAAATCCTACGAACAATGATTGACTTTCCCAACGGAATTCTCCTTCACCCGGATAAGGGTTCTGGCTTTCGAATCCGTATTTCATCGTTTTAAAGATATCGTTGAAACGGATGCTTAAAGATGCTTTGTTTTCCCAGAAACTGTAACGGGTTCCCGCATCGATTTTATACATGGCTTTGCTGTTTGCCTGAACACCATCTACCGGTCCTCTGTAGAATCCGAATAGCGAAAAACGCAGACTTTTTGAAGCTTTAAAGTTGTTGTTTAAACGGGCATTAAAAGCTGCCGCATCAATCTGTTTTAAGGTGTAATCGAAATCTCCGGTTACGTCATTTTTAATCGCTACAACACCTTTCTGACGAATGTTTGAGAAGTCGATACTTGGCTGAACATCCCACCATGAATTGAATTTATAGTTGGCCGAAACTTCAAAACCGTATGCTAAATTTTTGTCAAAGTTGGTATAACTCATGATGATTTTTTTGGTACTCGGATCGGCATTGGGATCCGGATAGAATGTACGGGTAATCTCATCGTGAATATCACGGTAATATACTCCGGCTGTTACCGAACCGTTTTTCAGCATTCGGGTATAGTTTAATTCTACCGAGTTTGTAAATTGTGGAACCAATTCCGGGTTACCAATTGACGTTACCCTTGGAGTACTGAATTCACGGATTGGCTTGGTTTGTTCCACACTCGGACGATCTACTCTACGGCTCATACTAATCTGGAATTGATTTGTATCAGTTGGTGAATACGTAAAGTAAGCCGATGGATAAACGGTGATATAGTCGTTTTTAAACGGTGCATTCTCTCCGTTTTGAAAATAATCCGCCTGAACTTTATAACTCTCCAAACGTGCGCCTAACTGGTAGCTGAATTTTTTAAACTTCTGACCAAAAGTGGTGTAGAAGGAGTAAATATCCACATCATAATTAAAGTTCGCATTTGGTGTGTTTAAACGGGACGTCAGGTAATTATTGTCCGTACGCATTAAACGCGCTTCAGCTCCCATTTCCAAAGTCGATTTCTCGTTTAACGGGTTCACATAATCCACGTTGATAATCGTACTGTTACGGTTGTCTTTTACATAATCGGCATAGGGACTTAAACCACCACCCATAGGGTTAAAAGAAGCATCTTGGTTACTTTTGGTGTGATTGTAGTTTGCTTCCACATCCAAAGTATGTCCTTCTTTTGCGAATAGGTGTTTGAAAGCCAGGTTATACGTACTGTTGACATTATCCGTGTCATAAATGTCTTTCTGTGTGATATTATTGGCCGAATTCGGGAATATTAAGTCAGTGCGTACATTGCCTAAACCGCTTGTAAAGCTTTGGTTGGTATAGGCTGAAATGGTGTTTTTATCGTTGATATAAAAATCCATTCCCGCTTTAAACATATGGGTTTTGTTATCGTTACTGATGTCAAAAAGTTGTAGGGAGTTGTCGTCAAATTGTTTGATTTCACCTTCGTTTAAACGTTCTCCCAAAGTATTGCCATAGGTTCCGAAAAAGTTCACTTTTCCACTGCGGTAGTTCATGTCCAGCGTATTGTTGTACTTAGGTACGTCACCAAAAGTGATACCGGTATTAAAGTTTCCGTTAAAACCATTGTTGGAGTTTTTGTGCAATACGATATTGATGATACCGGACATTCCTTCCGGATTGTATTTTGCCGATGGATTAGTGATCAACTCAATTTTTTTAATTGAAGTTGATGGAATTTGCTTTAATAACTGAGAAGCATCCATATTGGTCGGTTTTCCATCTACCAATACACGTACGTTTTCGTTTCCGCGCAGGGAAATTTTTCCGTCCTGATCTACGTTTACCGATGGGATATTGTTCATGATATCCGATGCAGTAGCGCCGGCAGTAGTAAGATCACGGCCCACGTTCACGACTTTTCGGTCAATTTTCTGTTCGATGGTAGAACGTTCGGCTACTACGGTAACGCCTTCCAGTTGTTTGGCTTCCGGTTCAAAGGCAATAGTACCCAATGCAACGGTTTTATTTTCCGGTGTAATGGTTATCGATCGTGTCAGGGTTTTGTAACCCATATACTGAATTTCCAAAACATACGATTTTGGCGCCAGTCCGCCAATAGTGAACGAACCGTTGTCTTCTGTAATACCTCCGGTAACCACTTTATTGTTTTCTTTAATGGCAATGGTGGCATACGATATCGGTTCTTTTGAAGCCTTATCAACCACCTTACCCGTGACAGATCCCTGGGTTTGGGCGTAAAGATTACCGATAGCGGCAAGCATACAGATTAAGAATAGTTTTAGTTTCATGTTTGATTGTTTTTCTAATTGATGACTATTTTCCGGGGGCAAATGTATCGTAATATTCTGGTTGTTTGTATAGCAAAGTACTATTTATAACAGGTTTAAATAGGAGTTGCCACAAAACCCGGAAATGGATACAATCAATAGACAGAAAAAAACAGGTTTTGTTACAAAAAAAACGTAAAAAATATGGAAATAAGCGAAGGGAAATATAAAGACTTGAAAATCAATAGTTATTTTTGTTATTTTCAAATTTACAAATTACTGAATTAAACGTATCTTTGCACGCTTAAAAATAAAATCACCATGACATTATCACAAATTCTTACGCCTCCTATACAAAAAGCGATTCAGGCTTTATTTGATGTTACACTCGAAAAAGTTGAATTTCAGGTAACACGCAAGGAGTTTGAAGGCGATATTACAATGGTAATTTTTCCGCTTTTAAAATTAGTGAAAAGTAACCCGGTAGAACTGGGAACGAAAATAGGACAATACCTGGTAGATAATACCGAAGAGGTAGTGCGTTTTAACGTGGTTTCAGGATTCCTGAATATCGTGATTGACGATGTTTACTATTTGAATTTTTTCAACACGATAAAAAATGATGAACAGTATGGTTTTTGCTCGCCTAAAGAAGGCGATAAAGCCATAATGGTAGAATATTCATCGCCAAATACAAACAAACCGTTGCATTTAGGCCACGTTCGTAATAACCTGTTAGGGTATTCGGTTGCTGAAATCTTAAAAGCATCCGGTAAAAAAGTATATAAAACACAAATCATCAACGATAGAGGAATCCATATTTGTAAGTCGATGTTGGCCTGGCAAAAATTTGGTCAGGACCAAACTCCGGAAAGTACCGGATTAAAAGGCGACAAACTGGTAGGAAATTTTTATGTGACGTTTGATAAAGAATATAAACAACAGATTGCGGCGTTAATGGCTGAAGGCAAAACAGAAGAAGAAGCCAAAAAACAGGCTCCGATAATTCTGGAAGCTCAGGACATGCTACGCAAATGGGAAGCTGGTGATGCTGAAGTTGTAGCACTTTGGAAAAAAATGAACCAATGGGTGTACGACGGATTTGCGGTGACGTACAAAAATCTGGGTGTTAATTTCGATAAAGAATATTTTGAAAGCAATACGTACCTGCTTGGAAAAGATGTGGTACAAATGGGCTTGGAAAAAGGCGTTTTCTATAAAAAAGATGACGGATCGGTTTGGATCGATCTTACTGCCGACGGACTGGATGAAAAACTGGTATTGCGTTCGGATGGTACAGCCGTTTATATGACACAGGATATCGGAACCGCGATTCAGCGTGTAAAAGATTTCCCGGATGTAGGCGGAATGGTATATACCGTAGGAAACGAACAGGATTACCACTTTAAAGTATTATTCCTGATCCTGAAAAAATTAGGCTTTGATTGGGCTGAAAGTTTGTACCATTTGTCCTATGGAATGGTTGAATTGCCTTCCGGAAAAATGAAATCCCGTGAAGGAACAGTAGTGGATGCGGATGATTTAATGGAAGAAATGACCACAACGGCACAATCCATCTCAGAAGAATTAGGAAAACTGGATGGTTATACCGATGCCGAAAAAGCAGCACTTTATAAAGTGATCGGAATGGGTGCGTTAAAATATTTTATGCTAAAAGTGGATCCGAAAAAGAGCATGTTGTTTAATCCGAAAGAATCTGTGGATTTTGCCGGAAACACAGGTCCTTTTATTCAGTACGCTTATGCCCGTATTCAATCCATTTTGAGAAAAGCAAGTTTTAGCCTGGACGAAATAGTAAGTATTGAATTACACGAAAAAGAAAGAGAACTTGTTAAACAGATCGCGTTATATCCGGAAGTGATCCAAAATGCGGCTTCGCATCATAGTCCGGCGTTAATTGCAAATTATATCTATGATCTGGTAAGAGAGTACAATTCGTTTTATCAATCGGTTTTAATTCTTGGAGAAGAAGACAACGAGAAAAAAGTATTCCGAGTACAATTATCTAAAAAAGTAGGAGAAATCATCGAATCGGCATTCAAACTTCTTGGTATTCAGGTACCGGAACGAATGTAATTCAGGATAAACGATTAAATAATAAGACGGTGAATCAGCCAAAATCATATTTTTTTCAATCACTTGCCATTATTGCCATTTCGATTGTAGCTTTTATTGTTTTTAAATCTTTCCTTCCTAAAAAACTGTTTACGGAAACAGGTGGGAATTCCAAAAATGTTGTAATCGACAGTTTGCTTTTGGAAGCTATCGAAAAAGATACGATCAATAAAGACGAAGAGGATACTATTTCCAAAGAGCCTATCAAATTTAAGGCAGTGGATGGTATTGTTTTCCCGACGGAAACCTTTCAGGATTATAAAGGATTCCAGCATTTGGTTGGTTTTTTTGAAAAGCTTTTTCAATTGGAAACGAATCAGGAAGGTAAAGTGCGTATCGCTTACTTTGGGGATTCGATGACCGATGGCGATATGATTGTACAGGATTTCCGATCGAATTTTCAAAACCGTTTTGGCGGAAATGGAGTCGGTTTTGTAAATATTACTTCAGAATCGGCCGCATCCCGTGGATCGATAAAACACGAGTTTTCGACCAATTGGAAAACACAATCGTATCTGAACGTAAAACACCCAAGAAAACCGTTTGGAATTAACGGACATGTGTTTTTTGCGAATGATACCGCGCATGTGGAATGGGTAAAATACAAAGCATCGAACCTGCAACATCTTAGCGAATTGTACAATCCGACCCTGTTCTACGGGAAATCGGGTAATAAAGAAGCTAAAATTGCCTATAAAATCGGTAACGATACGATTTATAAAAAACTAAACCCGTCCCGACTGGTAAACAGTATTTCATTGGGTAATACCGTTAAAAACCTAAAAGTTGATTTTATCAAAGCGGATTCTATCCCGGTTTACGGTTTTAATTTTGACGATGGTAAAGGTGTACACGTGGATAATTTTTCCAACAGAGGAAATTCCGGTTTGCCAATCACAACATTCAATACCGATGTAATGCGTCAATTCCAGGAAAAGTTGGGGTACGATCTGATCGTTTTGCACTATGGAACCAACGTATTAAACTACGGTTCGTATAATTATGGTTGGTATGAACGCAAAATGACCAATGTGGTAAATCACCTAAGAGAGTGTTTTCCAGGTGTTGCGATTTTAATTGTGTCTACAGCAGATAAGTCTACAAAATACGATTTGGAAATGAAAACCGATTCGGCTGTTGTACCATTAACCAATGCGCAGAAAAAATATGCCATTCAGTCTCAATCCGGATATATCAACCTGTATACCCTTATGGGTGGCGACGGATCGATGGTGAAATGGGTGGAAGAAGCACCGGCATCGGCAAATAAAGACTATACACACTTTAATCATAGAGGTGCTAAAAAAATATCAGACCTGATCTATAACCAGATCAGTCAGGGTTATGAGCAGTACAAAAAACTACGTGCAGCCAGAAAAGCACCGGCAGTAGCCAAACCCGTAGTTAAAAAAGACAGTGTGACCGTTAAAAAAGACACTACTCATGTGCAATAAATTCCTTTTTATACTGCTATATGCCTTTTATGGCGGGCCTGCTTTTTCTCAGGTCGACTCCCTTGAAACGGTAGTTGATACGTTGGAAATTGAAGAACAACCCGTTGTTTATGGCGATAACAAAATCGCGAATACCGCTGCTTTGCAAAAGTTTTTCGGAAAACTGTATACGTTGGAAGTTACCGGTAAAGGCAAAGTCAACATTCTTCATGTGGGCGACTCGCATATTCAGGCAGATTTATTCACCGGGGTTATTCGTAAAAACCTACAATATAAATTTGGAAATGCCGGCCTTGGTTTTTCCTTTCCATATAACCTGGCGAAAACTAACGGAAGTTATTACGTTCGTTATTCGTCAAACGAATCCTGGAGCAGTTATCGGAATATAAATCCGGTAAATGGAAATCCGGTTGGATTAAGCGGAATTGCTTTAACAACCAATGCCAAAGATTTTGCTGTGGAAATCAACGTAAAAGATCCGGCATACGAATTTAATACCCTGAAGATCCTGACGCCACAAGGTCAAAATCTTTTTGATGTGGCAACCAGTTCCAAAACAATAGTATTGGAATCGAATGTGCCGAAGAAAATCAATCATAAAATTAAAAAGGGAGAGGTTATCTCGATCATTGCCGAAAAATACAATGTCTCGGTAGCCGAACTTAAAAAAGCCAACGGCTTAAAAAACAATAACATTCGTGCCGGAAAAACATTGCGTATTCCAACGAATGAAATGCAAAAGAAAAGCATTAAACGTTCGGAGTTTATCCCATTATCACTAGAACAGCAGGATGGTGTTTACAGTTATTATAATGCCGAAACGATTAAAAAAATATACCTGTTACCCAATAAAAATGCATCAAAGTTTGCGTTAAACGGGTTGGTGTTTGAAAAAGACAACCCGGGTATTGTTTACAACAGCATTGGTGTTAACGGAGCTAAGTTTTCGGATTATAATAAATACCCATTATTTTTTGATCAGGTTCCGGCATTGCATCCCGATTTGGTGATTGTTTCACTGGGAACGAATGAAACGTTTGATAAAATGGATGTTACAGCTTATATGGCGCAGCTAAACCAGTTTGTGGAAACGATTAAACAGAAAAATCCGGAAGCCGAAATATTAGTAATGACACCACCACCGTCGTTGTTATACCGTCGCTCTCTGAATACTTTTGCAGCCGACTATACCCGTGAGATTAATACACAATCCGAAAGTAAGCAACATGCGGTTTGGGATATGTTTTCCATTTTTGGAGGATTATACGGTGTGAACAGGAATTACCGTCAGGGATTAATGTCTGGCGATAAAGTACATTATTCTAAGGCGGGTTATGAAAAACAAGGAACACTGTTTACGGAAGCCCTTTTACAAGCCTACGAGAATTATAAAACAAATTTGAAAAATTGATTACGTTTTTGAATATGCAAGATTGGTTTGCCCATAATATAACGTCGCTTTTTACCGGAATTACTGAAGAAACAGTAAAGAATTGGTTTTTATACAATCCGAAAGAGCCGTTGTTGTTTAATACCGGATTATTCCTGGGATTATTTCTCGTTTTTTATTCGGTCTATATTCTTACCCGAAAAACGTTCCACCTGAGATTGGTCTATGTGATCTGTTTCTCGTTATTTTTCTATTATAAATCCAGCGGAATCTATTTCCTGTTACTACTGGCATCGTCGGTGGTCGATTATAATTTAGGAAATGTATTGCATCGGGAAAGTCGGGCGACTGTAAAAAAAATCTATCTGGCTTTTAGTGTGGTGTTAAACCTGAGTTTCCTGGGTTATTTTAAATATACCAACTTTATAATCGAAAACTATAATGCCCTTTCCGGGGAACATTTCGATTTCCAGAAGATCATCCTTCCGGTTGGAATTTCCTTTTATACGTTCCAATCGATTAGTTATATCATAGAAGTATACCGAAAAGAGATTGAGCCGACCAAAAGTTATGTTGATTATCTGTTTTTTGTGTCGTTTTTCCCGCAATTAGTGGCGGGTCCTATCGTACGGGCCAAAGACTTTTTGCCTCAGATTTACCAAAAACTAAACATCACGAAAGACGATGTAAACCGGGCATTGTTGTTGATCATTGGTGGATTGATTAAAAAAACGGTAATCTCCGATTATATTTCAATCAACTTTGTCGATCGGGTATTTGATGCACCATCGAGTTATACCGCATTTGAAAATCTGATGGCGTCCTACGGATATGCCATTCAGATCTATTGTGATTTCTCCGGATATTCCGATATGGCTATCGGGGTTGCGCTATTATTAGGATTCAAATTGCCAACCAACTTCCGTACACCTTACCAATCGGCTTCGATTACGGAGTTCTGGAGAAGATGGCATATTTCATTATCAACCTGGTTAAAAGACTTTTTATATATATCTGTCGGAGGAAATCGTAGCGGATCTTTTGCAGGATTTTTATTCCCGGCATTGTTTTTCTTCGGATTAATTGTTTGGGGAATCAATTATGCACCAACCAGCAATATTCCGTTAATTCTGGCGGTGAGTTCACTGGTTGTGTTTTCATTGACTTTCTTGTTATCGCGTGATAAAGAGCGTACCATGTTTACCAATGTGAACCTGTTAACAACCATGTTGTTGGGCGGACTATGGCATGGAGCGAGTCTTCGATTTATTATTTGGGGCGCTTTACACGGTGTGGCTTTGGCGGTTCACAAAATTGTTATCGAATATTTTCCTTCCAAAAAAGAAGAGAAGAAAGGTTTTGGCGGAACAATATGGCATGTATTTGCTATAATTCTGACGTTCCATTTTGTAACCTTTTGTTGGATCTTTTTCCGGGCTAAAGATTTTACTACGGCATTAGAACTGATTCATAATATCGGTAACCTAACCTTTGATCCGGAACAATGGAAAGTAATCGCCATGGGATATAAAAATGTATTTATACTAATGACGATAGGTTTTATCTGGCATTTCTTACCGGAAAGAATTGTAAATGCCATGCAGGGAAGTTTCCGTGCTTTGCCAATTGTAGGGAAAGCGATTATTTTGGGATTGGCATATTGGCTGGTTTATGCCACCGCATCGGCAGGACCACAACCGTTTATTTATTTCCAATTTTAAAATATAAGGAAATATTAAGAAGATATTATAAGGATCATTTTGTTTTTTTGCTAATTTTGGAATGATTCTGCTAAAACAGAAGTTTGAAAAACAATCTAATAATTAATCAAAAATAAGAAGACAATGAAAAAATTAATGGCAATTGCAGCGGTAGCGCTTTTCACAGTATCGATGAATGTTAATGCACAGGAGCAAAAACCAAAAGATAAAAAAGAGTGCTGCTCAGCAAAAGGAAAAACGGAAGCTAAAAAAGCATGTTGTTCAGCTGATAAAGCAACAGCAAGCACTGAAAAAAAAGCATGTTGTTCTAAAGATGCTAAAAAAGCATAAGGATATCACACAATACAAAAGCCGCTTTATTGAAGCGGCTTTTTTTATGTTGATAGGAGATAAACATAGAATATCTAAAAAGTTTTTTATAGTTTATTTCATCATAATACTTGTTTTTCCGGGTTGCTTGTGATCCGATTCCATGTCTTTTTTCCATTCTTCCACTAATTCAGGAATACGGGTTATAACCTCACGACCAAAGATCACTTCATCGACCAAGCCAATATGCATCAGGTCGACCAGTCGGCATAAGTATGATTTTCCTTTAGCCCACCATGTATAATAATCATCTATGATCAGATAGTTTTTAACCAATTTTCCGGTTTGATATTGTGCTTCACATAGTTCCCATCCGTCCAGTTGTGCCGCATAAACACTATCGGAAACACGGCTGCCAAAAGTAGTGGTATAATAGTATTCTTTGATTTCCCATATTGCCCTTGGGTTTGTTGCCGATGGGAAAACTCCGTTTGCTCTGCGTGGTAACACTCGTACAGGAAAATTGTTTTCCGTTATGACTGTTAATTCTTTTGGAGCAAAATCACAACTATAATCTCCTTTATATTTCGAAATAAGCATATTAACAATTCCCTTTAAATAGGCATAATCCTTTTTTTCTTTTTTTTGTTTGTTAAGCGGTAACGGACAATCGGGATTTAACTCCTTTTTTAGAGAATAAAATAATTCCTGTGCCTGATCCCGATTCATCAAAAGTGGTAAAATAGAATCCGTTAATAGTTCCCTTCGGTATTTCATATAAGAAATGATTTTTAAGCCGAGTTCTGTTAAGCCGTCTTCGTTGATTAACTTATTATAGTTAAAGTGATCATTTTTAAAGGCTTCAATAATCTGCTGAACGGTCGGAACGACCAAATTGGTCTGTGGATTGGACGCACTCGGTTTTTTAGTAAAACCAAGCCTTTGATTTAATATTTTAATGTTGGCCCAGAATTCCAGCGGCTGGTTTTTAAATCTATCGTTTGGTTTCATTTAATTTCTGTTCAAATTTTGTTATAAATTCTATTAATGTCATATCCATTACTTCGACAAAAGATTTTAATTCGATAAGATCAATTCTTCTTTCACCGTTTTCTACTTTACTGACTAATGATTGAGGAACACATAGCCGAGTTGCCAGATCATGTTGTCGCATATTATTACTAATTCTCGAATTATATAGAATTTCCCGTAAAATTCGATATTCTTTGCTATAAAGGCTTTTATTCATTAAACTAAGGTATTTATTGTCAGGGCATATCCCAAATCAGGATACCAATATGTACAGATTATATTTGAGCAAATAAAATAGCTATGTCAATTGAAAATAAGAATGCTGTAAAAAAGCAGCCTCCTCAGTTCCAATTGCTGAAATGGATAGGAAACAAACAGCGAATCGCCGGACAGATCATACAGTATTTCCCGGTGAAGTATAATACTTTTTATGAACCTTTCTTTGGTAGTGGTGCAATAATGGCAACTTTGTGTCCTAAAAAGGGTGTCGGATCGGATATCTATTCGCCTTTAATAGCACTTTGGGAAGCACTCAAAGAAGATCCGGAGAAATTAATTGACTGGTATAGGGAGAGAATTGACCGCATTAAGGTTTCAGATAAAGTTACCGTGTATAATCAAATCCGCGAATCTTTTAATCGATATAACAACCCGGCGGATTTTATTTTTCTGATACGAGTTTGTTATGGTGGTGTGATTCGATTCCGAAAAGCAGATGGTTGGATGAGTACACCTTGCGGCGTGCATAATCCTATTACAACGGAAACATTCCAAAAGCGGGTTTACGAATGGTACAATCGCTTGAAGCATGTAGAATTCCGACAATGTGACTATAGAGTAATCTTTGATCAGGCCAGAAAAGGCGATCTGATTTATTGTGATCCACCCTATCCAAATAGTCAGAATATACTGTATGGGGCGCATAGTTTTAAACTAACGGAATTATTCGATTGTATTGAATCAGCAAAACAAAAAGGAGTACGCGTGGCATTAAGTTTAAACGGATTCTCAAAATCGGGGAGCTATTTGCAGGCTATATCGGCTACAAGCGATTTATTTAAGGAAGATATTTCGCTTCCGTTGGGAAATTCAATGTTAAAACGATTTCATATGGAAGGATTGAATCTGGAGAAGGAGCGAATCATAAAAGACAGGCTATTGCTAACCTATTAAACCGGTCGGGATTTATGATTCCCGACAAGTTTGTCCGGTATTTGTATTTTATTGACTTTGGAAGAATCGTGAATAAAGTATTCGGTTGGTAAATGTATAGCACATTACACTTCAATCTGATAAATTCGGGAAGTCTCTTCCCATGGATGATACCCGTCTCCGATATATTGGAAACCGTATTTTTCGTAATAACCGATATGATCCGTGCAAAGGTTCAGGTGTTTAAAACCGGCCGCCCGGGTGTCTTTTTTTGCCCGATCCAATAACAGGGAGCCATAGGCATGACCGCGGTGTGCTTCGGCAATATACATGGCACAAACCCACGGATAGAGATCCATCCGACTGATAAAGTCATTAGTGATCAAACCAGCGCATCCGATGATTTCGGAGTCTTTTTCCAAAAGATACCATTGCGGCAACGGTTGTGGCGCATCGATACAATTGCGGATACAATCTTCATAAATGATAGCCGGTACTTCGGGCCAGCTTTGTTGTAAATAGCGTATTGCGGTGTCTTTATATTCCGGGTTTTCCCGAACGGATAGTATTTTCATTAGGGATAAATTTTTAGTGTTTGAATTCGTATAATATAATCGTGAGTAGGTGCTTTACAGGTTTATTTTTCCCATTTTTGATTTTCCCGTAATTCGGATAGTAATTTATAAACTTTTTTTAAACCATATGTGCCGACACCACCGTAATCCGATATAGTTTTAGTTTTCCCGTTGGCATAGGTGATTTTTAAATCATAGGTTTTATCATCGCTCCACGGTATAGAATAAGTATCTTTTAATTTTTCAAAATCAATATAATTTAAAAGTAGAACAAGTTCTTTATATTTTTCATCAGTAAGGATTGTTTTATAAGTGCCTTTAATCTCTTTATTGTTTATTTTGTTGTATTCTTCTGCTGTCCAAATTGCCGACTTGTCTGCATGAATAGATAATTTATATATGGGACAGCTGCCAAAACAAGGTCCACTATCGAATTCAATTTTTTCTATAGTATGATGAGAAGGTTTGTCGTTTTCTTCTATAAAATCACCAAACCGGTAAATTAACGTTTTATAAGCCAGTTGATCTGCTTTGTTTTTGTGGTCAAAATAAAAGGGCTTGTAATAATATTGTATAACAGGAATATGATGATCATTAAATTTTACATCCGCGAGTACACAACTGGGAAATAGGTTAAGATTAATAACGGAAGTTTGATATTTGCGGTTACCCTGATCTAAAAGACAAATTATATATGGCGTATAGGAATCCAAAGTGATCAGAATATCGGTTAGCCCGTTTTGATCAAAATCGGCTTTTACCCATGGTTTTAGATGTAGACTATCCTTCGTTTGTTGACAAATTTTATTCTCAAATTTCAGAGTGTCACTTATTGTGTAATGCTTGTAATGATCGGGATCGATTTGCATAAGAAGTTTGTAAACATCCTGTTTGGTCTGAATACTGTCGATAGCATTATGTTGCTGTTTTAGCGTTTCTTTCTCTGGGATCTCTTTACAGGATTGTAAAAACAATAGTAGCACAAAAAGAGTAACGTATGGGAAGGCAGTTTTCATGGTCTTTTTTATTTAAGTGAGTATAAAAAATATATTTAAACTATGATTTGTCTTACAAAATAACGCTATGGTAGAAATAAAAGTATAGTAGAAATGATAATTATTGCAATAAAAAAACGGCCGGAGCCGTTTCGTTTTATTGTTTTATGAAGAGGTGTCATCATTTTTACCTGGTCGAATGATCATTCGCAATGGCTGGTCTTTCGAAAAATAAGCAACCGTCCAGTTATATAAAGTCTGTAATCGATTGCGATAGGTAACCAACGACATCAGGTGAATAAACAACCAAACCAACCAGGCAAAGAATCCGTTAAAATGGACTTTTGGTTTTTCCAGATCAACAACGGCTTTGTTTTTTCCTATAATGGCCATCGAACCTTTGTCGTTATAACTAAAAGGTGTTAGCGGTTTTTGGCCCACCATGGCCTTAAAGTTTTTCGCCAGATGACGCGCCTGTTGTATGGCAACCTGTGCCAACTGCGGATGTCCGTTCGGAAATTTCGGATCGGTAACCTGTATACAGGTATCGCCTACGGCATAGATATTCGGGAAATCTTTAAGTTTGTTGTGTTCGTCCACCTGCATTCGTTTCCCACGACCGTAAACGGTTTCCGGTATTCCGTCAAATAGTTTGGCACTGACTCCGGCTGCCCAGATCAGGGTTTCCGTTTTAATGGTTTTTCCATCGGCAAAATAAACCGTACCATCTACATAATCTTTAACCTGTGAATTTAAACGCACTTTAACACCAAGTTTCGTTAATGCTTTATAGGTGTTTTGTTGCGAATTGACACTCATCGGAGCCAAAACGGCCTTTCCGCCATCAACCAGATAAATGTCGCTTAAGGTATTGGCAAGCTCCGGATATTCTTTTCGCATAATTCCGTTGCGCATTTCGGCAAACATCCCGGATAATTCCACTCCGGTTGGTCCGCCGCCGGCAACGACTATGGTTAGCAACTGACGTCTTCTGCGCGGATCTTCGCAAATAGCCGCTTTTTCCATTTGTTGCAATAAACGGTTTCGCATTTCGACAGCATCGTTTAACGTTTTCATCGGAATGGCATTTTTGCGAACATTATCCATTCCGAAATAATTGCTTTCGGCACCGGTAGCAAATACCAGTTGATCATATTTTAATTCGCCATTCGAAAGTATCACTTTATTATTTTTAGCATCTACCCGAAGTAGTTCTGCCAATCGGAATGTAATATTTTTTTTGCCCGAGAATAACTTCCGGAACGGATAGCTAATACTGGAAGGTTCCAGAAAAGCGGTCGCTACCTGATAGATGAGCGGAGGGAAAAAATTATAATTGTTTTTGTCTACCAGTGTCACCTGAAAATCGGGATTGTTACCCAACGCTTTTGCCAGATTGATACCAGCAAAACCACCTCCTATTATGACTATTTTCATACGCGTAGTGTTTTAAAAAACGGAGTGTTTTTACAGTAGTATTCGTGTTAAATCAACACTATAAATTTACCCATTTATAAACGGATAACCAATTGGAAAACACTATTTCATATAAAATATAACAAAGCATTAACTTTTAAACACTATTTTCATCGATACAATAAAAAAAGCGATAAAATAAAATTGAGTCGCCAAAATCAGATCCTGTGTTTTTTGAAAAAATAAAACAGAACCGACCTGAAAGTATCGGTTTTTGGATCAGAATCGCCTATAATGCTGCGTAATTCGCAAAAGGATTGACTTGTGGCTGCAATTCCTGTTTTTTTGTGGAACGATTCTGTGGAACTTCAAAATCAAATTCTTAAATTTGCACCTCATTAAACGAAACACAGAATCATGTTTGATAATTTAAGTGATAAACTCGATAAAGCCTTTCATATATTAAAAGGTCATGGAAAAATTACGGAAGTAAACGTTGCCGATACCTTAAAGGAAGTGCGTAGAGCGTTACTGGATGCCGACGTTAACTTTAAAATTGCCAAAGATTTTACCACACGTGTAAAAGAAAAAGCCATCGGTGAGGATGTATTAACAACCTTACAGCCGGGGCAATTAATGGTGAAAATCGTTAAAGATGAATTAACCGAGTTGATGGGTGGGGATGTAGCCGGAGTGAATTTGTCTGGAAATCCATCTGTGATTTTGATGTCCGGTTTACAGGGATCCGGTAAAACTACTTTCTCCGGAAAGCTGGCGAATTTCCTGAAAACAAAGAAAAACAAAAAACCTTTATTGGTAGCCTGTGATATCTACCGACCGGCAGCGATCAATCAGTTGCACGTAGTTGGTGATCAAATCGGTGTGGAAGTATATTCTGAACCGGAAAATAAAAACCCGGTTGAAATTGCACAAAATGCAATTAAACACGCGAAAGCCAACGGTTATAATGTGGTAATCGTCGATACGGCCGGACGTTTGGCAGTTGACGAAGAAATGATGACCGAAATTGCCAATGTTCACAAAGCAATCGAGCCACAGGAAACCCTTTTTGTAGTGGATTCCATGACGGGTCAGGATGCGGTAAATACGGCAAAAGCGTTTAACGATCGTTTGAATTTTGATGGAGTTGTTCTGACAAAATTAGACGGGGATACCCGTGGTGGAGCAGCGATTTCGATTAAATCGGTGGTAAACAAACCGATTAAATTTATCGGAACCGGAGAAAAAATGGAAGCGATTGACGTTTTCTATCCGTCACGTATGGCCGACCGTATTTTAGGTATGGGAGACGTAGTGTCCTTAGTGGAAAGAGCTCAGGAGCAATATGACGAGGAAGAAGCGCGAAAATTACAAAAGAAAATCGCGAAAAACGAATTCGGATTTGACGACTTCCTGACGCAAATTCAGCAGGTTAAGAAAATGGGTAACATGAAAGACCTTGTCGGAATGATTCCCGGAGCCGGAAAAGCGTTGAAAGACGTAGAAATCGAAGACGATGCGTTTAAACATATTGAAGCGATTATTCATTCGATGACACCGGACGAACGAAAAAAACCGGCACTATTGGATGCGAAACGTAAAGCAAGGGTTGCGAAAGGATCCGGAACCAATATTCAGCAGGTAAATCAATTGCTGAAACAATTCGACCAGATGAGCAAAATGATGAAGATGATGCAGGGAGCAGGCGGAAAAAACCTGATGCGAATGATGGGAGGAATGAAAGGAATGAGATAAAATAAAGACGCGATTAGTCGCGTCTTCTTTTTTAGATAAAAACAACACACAAATACACACGAATGCAACTACTAGACGGAAAAAAGATTTCGGAGGAAATCAAAAATGAAATTGCTGCCGAAGTGCAGAAAATGAAAGAAAACGGAGAAAAGGTACCGCACCTGGCGGCCGTAATCGTTGGAAACGACGGTGCGAGTCTTACTTATGTAGGTAGTAAAGTAAAGGCTTGCGAAAGAGTAGGCTTCGAATCGACTTTGGTAAAATTGCCAAGTACGACTTCGGAAACGGAATTACTGAAAAAAATCAAAGAATTAAACGAAGACGATGCTATCGATGGTTTTATCGTGCAATTGCCGTTACCGGATCAGATTGACACGCAAAAAGTATTAATGGCGATCGATCCGAGTAAAGATGTGGATGGTTTCCATCCGGAAAATTTCGGAAAAATGGCATTGGATATGTCAACGTTTATTCCGGCAACACCATTTGGAATCCTGGAATTGTTGGAACGCTACAATGTGGAAACAAAAGGAAAGCACACGGTAGTAATCGGAAGAAGTCATATTGTTGGACGTCCGATGAGTATTTTGATGGGAAGAAAAGGTTTTCCAGGAAATTCAACAGTTACTTTAACGCATAGTCATACAAAGAATATTACCCAGATTACCAGTCAGGCGGATATTATTATCACAGCATTGGGAGTTCCAAATTATCTGAAGGCCGAAATGGTTAAGGATGATGTAGTGATCATTGATGTTGGGATTACCCGTGTGGCAGATGAAAAATCAGAAAAAGGATATGTGATCACCGGAGATGTGGATTTTGATAATGTAAGCAAAAAAGCATCTTTTATTACACCGGTACCGGGAGGTGTTGGTCCGATGACAATCGCCATGCTGATGAAAAACACATTATTGGCAAGAGAACAAAAAAGATTAAAAGCAGAATAAAATGATCATTACCGAGGTAACTTCACAAAATCAATTGGAAATTGTAAAGTCTTTGGCCTATACCATTTGGCCGGATGCTTACGGTGCTATTTTATCGGAAACGCAATTGGAGTATATGCTCGATAAAATATATGCGATTCCGGCATTGGAACAGCAACAGCAAAACGGACAACAATTTGTTTTGGCGGAAGAAGAGGGAATATATTATGGATTTGCTTCTTTTCAGATTAATTATAAGGAAGGGAAAACCAAATTGCATAAAATATATGTACTACCGCAAACACAGGGTAAGGGTGTTGGAAAGTCTCTTTTGCACTATGTGGAAGCTGCAGTTAATCAAAATAACAATTCCTCCTTGTTGTTAAATGTGAATCGTTTTAATAAAGCGATCGATTTTTACAAAAAACAGGGGTTCGAGGTGATTGGTGAAGAGGATATTGCTATCGGTGAAGGTTATCTGATGGAAGATTATATAATGGAGAAGAAAATAAAATAATACAAGCCGCAGGATTTCCTGCGGTTTTTTGTTTTTATACCAGACAGGTTTCCGAAAGCTGTCTGGTATTTTTATTATATAGAGTATCTTGATCAAAAGAATTTTTGGTTGGGATTTAGCACTACCTATATATAGTAGTAGCTTTTTTATTTACAGATAACCGATTTTTTACAACGGATCAGATATTATTTTCAGAAAACGCACCTATATATAAGTAGTGTTTTTACTAATTTGTGATGACCTGACAGGTTTTTGCAACCTGTCAGGTCTGGTATTTCAGGAATGAAAAAGGCAAAAAGGCCAGTAAAACCGCATAATGACGGCAAAGACACCAAATAAAGCTAAAAAAATCGGTATTGTTAAGTCTTTGTAATGAGAGCATTAAGAAAAAGATTTAAAAAAAGGTTTAATAAAGTTTGCGAAACCGGAAAAAGGTTCTAGTTTTGC
>NZ_JASLCE010000137.1 GCF_030146175.1 Flavobacterium sp.
TGTGAAGCGATGAGCGAAGAAATGCGTCGCGACGAATCGATATATTTAATGGGTGAAGAGGTAGCCGAATATAACGGAGCCTATAAAGCTTCCAAAGGAATGTTGGATGAGTTTGGTCCGAAACGAGTTATCGATACGCCTATCGCCGAACTAGGTTTTGCCGGAATCGCGGTGGGTTCTGCTATGAATGGTAACCGCCCGATTGTGGAATTCATGACGTTTAACTTTTCATTGGTGGGAATTGACCAGATCATCAACAACGCTGCAAAAATGCGTCAGATGTCTGCCGGACAATTCTCAATGCCTATCGTATTCCGTGGTCCTACAGCTTCTGCCGGTCAATTGGCAGCAACGCACTCACAGGCTTTCGAAAACTGGTTTGCCAATACTCCGGGATTAAAAGTAGTGGTGCCTTCCAATCCATACGATGCAAAAGGATTATTAAAATCGGCAATCCGTGATAACGATCCGGTAATCTTTATGGAATCCGAACAAATGTACGGTGATAAAGGTGAAGTGCCGGAAGGAGAATATACTATCCCATTGGGAGTGGCTGAAATTAAACGCGAAGGAACCGACGTGACGATTGTTTCATTTGGTAAAATTATCAAAGAAGCGTATATCGCTGCTGACGAATTGGCTAAAGAAGGTATCTCTTGTGAGATTATCGATTTAAGAACCGTTCGTCCGATGGATTACGAATCGATCCTGAAATCGGTTAAAAAAACCAACCGTTTGGTAGTGTTGGAAGAAGCATGGCCGTTTGGTAGTGTGGCTTCGGAAATTACCTATATGGTTCAGGAAAAAGCATTCGATTATTTGGATGCTCCTATTCAGAGAATTACTACAGCCGATACACCGGCACCGTATTCTCCTGTGCTTTTAAAAGAATGGTTGCCTAATGCAGCTGATGTTGTAAAAGCAGTGAAGAAAGTTACCTATAAATAAGAAAATATAATTTATATTTGAAGCTTCATCTGTAAAACAGATGAAGCTTTTTTTTTGCTTATGAGGAAATTATCTTACGCACTATATTTAATTTTTATCTTTTCCATTGGATTACAGGCACAGACCAAGGTGACCGGTACGGTTTACGACGAAATGAACGAACCGATGCCGTTTGCGAGTGTCTATTTTAAAGGAACTACAATTGGTGTTACAACCAACGAAAACGGGAAGTTTACCTTGTCGTCGGATACCACCCAAAAAGTATTGGTAGCCTCTTTTGTAGGATATACGAATCAGGAGGTTGTCCTGAAAAATGACGTAACCGAAAACTTAAAAGTCAAACTGACGATAGGACAGGAGTTGCAGGAAGTACTCATTGTGAACAAACCTAAAAAGCACTTGTCCAAAAAGGAAAATCCAGCCTATCGTATCTTACAGGGGATTTGGGCGAATAAAAAGAAAAATGGTGTAAAACTGGCAAAAGCCTATGATTATGAACGTTATTCTTCGGTAAGCCTTGGATTAAGTAATCTTGACAGTGTTTTCCTGCGAAAAATTGTAGGAAGCGGCTATGATTCCGTGGCGGCAATCGTAAAAGAAGAACGTCGACAGAATAAATTTATCGTACCGGTATACATGAAAGAAACCAACGAACATGTATATGGGAACAACCTCCTCAATAAGGAGCGAATCGATATGGAAGCCGAACGTAATACCGGGCTAAATCAGCGCGGATTTATCTTCGACCGGATCAGTAATACTTTTACGACGATTGATGTATATGAAGACGATATTGTGATTCTGAACAAAGCGTTTGTGAGTCCGATTTCTACCCGTGGATATGGCGTTTACGAATACCTGTTAAAAGATAGTATCGTTGAAGGCGGAAAAAAAACATACCATATTTATTTCTTCCCAAGAGAATCGGCCGACCTGGTTTTTGAAGGAAGTTTTAAAGTAACCGATAAAAACTTTGCATTGACCGAAATTTCAATGCGTACCAATAAAAATATTAACCTGAGTCTGGTGCGAAATCTGTATTTCGAAAAGTACTTCGAAACGGTTAATGATACGATGTATTTGCCAACCCGGGATTATTATGAAGGCGATTTTACGTTGTTCACAAAAAGCGACGATGAAAAAGGATTCTATGTAAAAAAGAATCTCGTTTATAGTGATTATGTCCTCAATCAGCCAAAAGACGATGCGTTCTACGATGGTAAGATTATCCAGACCCGAGGCGATCAGTTTGATAAAGAAGATCAATACTGGAAGTCACTACGGGCTTCCGAACTCAAAACCGAAGAAACACGTAAGGTAATCCAGGATTTAAAATCGAATAAAAAAGTGCGGAGTGTTACCGATATTATCACGGTATTGTCGTCGGGCTATATGGGCTTGTTTGATGGAGTTCAGATCGGATATTTATGGCAGCTTTTTACCAATAATAATGTGGAAGGACTACGAATCAGAGCCGGTTTTCGAACGTACAAAACCGATAACGATCGTTTCCGCGCGATGGTTTATGGTGCCTATGGAACCAAAGATAAAAAGTTTAAATACGGAGCAGAAGCCAAATACCTGTTGAGCTTTAAACCGCGTATCGTGGTGGGAGCTTCTCATTTGGATGATAACCTGCAATTGGGTGGTAAATTGATCGAAACGGATGAATTATTGCCGAAAAACCTGAATACAAATGTGATCATCGGACGTGGGGAAAATTACTTCCTGTCACGGGTAAAACGAACTTCGGTTAATTTTGATTTTGCATTTAGTAATAATTTGCACATGAATGTTTCTTCCGTTCGCCAACAAATCAAAGCAGCCGATCCGGAACATTTTTCTATCGATTATGCCGATCCGCAAACCGGATTAACACAAACCGGACTAACGGATTATACTAGTAATATATCCCTAATCTATACGCCGGGCCGATATGTATACGGTTTTGGTGTGGATCAGAAATTGGGAACAACCTTATATCCTACGATCATCTTAAAATACATCCGCGGTAATAAAGGTGTTTTTGGGGGTGATTTTGACTATAACAAAATTCAGATGTCGGTGAACAAACCGATCTTCCTGAGTAATTTCGGAACCTTAAAAACCAATGTGGAGTTCGGAAAAGTATTTGATGCAGTTCCGTTACCGTTGCTAAACCCGATTACTGCCGACCAGACGTTTTCCGTAGTGCCGAATTCGTTCTCCTTGCTAAACTATTATGATTTTGTGACCGATACCTATCTGGCCGCTCATTTTGAACATCATTTCAACGGGCTTATCATGAACCGTATTCCGTTGCTCAAAAAGCTAAAATGGAGAAGTTTGATTTTTTACCGATTTGCTTACGGTAGTATCTCTCAGAAAAATATCGATATGAACCGTTCGTTTATTGCCTATCAGGCACCGTCGGATAAAGTGTATAGCGAATATGGATTCGGATTTGAAAATATCGGTTACGGAAACTTCCGACCATTCCGGGTGGACTTTATCTGGAGAAACGATTTTACTGCCGTTAATGGAAAACAATCGCCGGGCTTCGGAGTGCGTTTCGGCTTTATCCCGGAATTCTAGTAGAATTGTAAGAATTTAAGCTAAAGCATATCAAAAGCAATGCATTAAATGGAATTAAACTTGTGAAAAATCAATTTTATTATACCTTTGCAGTCGCTTAATTTAGAACAAAAAGTATAAAAATGAGTACACTTACTATTGAATCATTCGATGCGTTTATCGAAATCCCAAGAGGAAGCAGAAATAAATACGAATACGATTTTGAACAAAAGAGAATCCGTTTTGACAGAATGTTATATTCGGCCATGTTTTACCCGGCTGATTACGGATTTATTCCTGAAACTTTAGCTTTGGACGGTGATCCGCTTGATGTTTTGGTATTGTTTACGGAGCCTTCTGTTCCGGGATGTTTGGTTGAGGTAAAACCAATTGCTGTTTTTAAAATGGCAGATGATAAAGGTCCGGATGAGAAAATCGTTTGTGTACCGGTATCCGATCCGATTATGAATAAATTAAACGATATCTCCGATATCAATATTCATACAATCAAAGAAATCGAGCATTTCTTCCAAGTGTACAAAGATCTTGAAAACAAACAGGTTGATGTACAGGGATGGGGCGATGTGAAAGAAGCACAAGCCATGATCGAAGAATGTGCAAAACGTTTCCAGGAATTGGATCAGGCAAAAAAAGACAGCTATTCGATTAAATTATAATATCAAAAGCCTCATGTATCATGAGGCTTTTTTTATGGATTTTAAGTAACTTTAACAGCATTATAAACACAAACGAAACACAGGTTTGTGTTTTGTTGTTTAAAGATAACCGGTATCGTAAATATGGCAAACAGAAGAAACTTTATCAAAACAACAGCGATCGCTTCGGTGGCTGTGGCGTTAAATGCATTCGGAAAAAAAGAGGATACGGAAACGACATTGGTTCCCAAAGGGGCGATTCGCAAACCAATCGTACTTTCGACCTGGCGTTTTGGAATTCCGGCTAATGAAGCCGCCTGGGAAATTCTGAAAAATAAAGGTCGCGCACTCGATGCTGTCGAAGCCGGTGTTCGCGTTCCCGAAGGTGATCCTAATGAAAGAAGTGTCGGTTATGGCGGACGTCCGGATCGCGATGGACGCGTAACGCTCGATGCTTGTATTATGGATGAATATTCCAATATCGGATCTGTAGCCTGTCTGGAGCATATCAAACATCCGATTTCGGTGGCACGGGCGGTAATGGAAAAAACACCACATGTGATGTTGGTTGGCGAAGGAGCATTTCAGTTTGCACTTTTACAAGGACATGAGAAAGAAAACCTGCTAACGGAAACGTCCGAAAAAGAATGGCGGGAATGGCTGGAAAGCAGTAACTATAAACCGCTTGTAAATATCGAAAACCACGATACGATCGGGATGATTGCAATGGATGCAAACGGCAATCTTTCCGGTGCCTGTACAACCAGCGGAATGGCTTATAAAATGCATGGTAGAGTAGGCGATTCGCCTATAATCGGCGCGGGTTTGTATGTCGATAATGAAATCGGCGCAGCAACCGCCACCGGTCATGGGGAAGAGGTTATCCGTATTGCGGGTTGCCATTTGGTGGTAGAGTTAATGCGACAGGGGAAATCGCCGCAAAAAGCCTGTGAGGAAGCCGTAAATCGGATCATCAAACTCACGAAATACCGGAATAAAAATCTAAACGATATTCAGGTCGGATTTATTGCTCTCAATAAAAAAGGCGAACACGGTGCCTATTGTATTCAAAAGGGATTTAACTATGCGAAATACGATGAAACCGGAAACAACTTACTCGATGCCAATTACTTTTTAAAATAAGATGAAACAACTGGAAATAGCCTGCTTTAATCTGGAATCGGCGGTAATTGCCGAACAGGGTGGCGCCGATCGTATTGAATTATGTGAAAACCAACTTTTGGGTGGCACGACACCCGGTTTCGAAATGCTTCGCGAAGCCTGTAATCGGATAAAGATCGATATATATGTGATGATTCGCCCAAGAGGGGGAGATTTTCAGTATACTCCGGAGGAATTGGAACAGATGAAAGCCGATATCCTACGGATAAAAACACTCCCGGTAAAAGGGTTTGTTTTTGGTGTGTTGGATCAGGAGAATGCCGTTGCGATTAAAGAAAATACGGAACTGGTACAATTGGCAAGTCCGCTGCCATGTACGTTTCACCGCGCATTTGACGAAATTCCGGATTTGGAACAGGCAATAGACGATTTGGTGTTCTGTGGTTTTTCGACTATTCTTACGTCCGGTGGACAGCCTAATGTGGATGAGGGGGAACGAACATTGATGGAGTTGGTTGCCTATGCCGGAAAACGCATTGCCATTATGCCCGGAGGCGGATTGCGATCGACGAATATTTTCAGAATTGCGACGCGAACCAATGCCGGATTTTACCATTCGTCAGCGATAAACGATACCAGTGGAATCGCCGCTATTGATGAGGTAAAAGCTTTAAAAAAGAATTTACTGTTTTGAGAATCAGACCTGACAGGTTTCCAAAACCTGTCAGGTCTAAAACTATAAAACCTGTCAGGTCTAAAACTGAACCGTATAAAAATAAAGGCTACCATTTGGTAGCCTTATCTGTTTTAAAATAATCCGTTGATCTCAGCATCAATACGGTTAATGATATTTCCTAAATCTTCCGGGTTGTCCACAAAGTTGATATTGTCTACATCGATGATCAGTAATTTCCCTTTGGTATACGTCTGAATCCAGGCTTCATAACGTTCGTTAAGTCGGCTTAAATAATCAATGGAAATTGTGTTTTCATATTCCCGACCTCTTTTGTGAATCTGAGAAACCAGATTAGGGATCGAGCTACGCAGATAGATCAATAAATCCGGTGGTGCGACCAAACCTTCCATCAACTCGAAAAGCGACGTATAATTACTAAAGTCACGGTTGGTCATCAATCCCATTGCATGCAAATTGGGCGCAAAAATATGAGCATCCTCATAAATCGTTCTGTCCTGAATAATCTTTTTTCCGCTTTCGCGAATCTGTAATATTTGTCGGAAACGGCTATTCAGGAAGTAAATCTGAAGGTTAAAAGACCAACGGTCCATCTGATGGTAAAAATCGTCCAGATAGGGATTGTCAACCACATCTTCAAAATGCGGTTCCCATTTGAAATGTTTGGCCAAAAGTCGGGTTAATGTCGTTTTTCCAGCACCAATGTTTCCTGCTACAGCTATATGCATTATGGTAAAGTAATTTTATAATTTCTGATTTCGTTATTGGTAAAAGTAGCTAAAATTTGCTCTTTATAATAAAAACTTTCAAGGCTTTTTTCGGGTACTACTATATTTATAGTAGCCGCATTTTCTAAGTCATAAAGAAACAAGCGGTTGTCTTTTTGAAAGAGAATCTGCTTTGGTGAAATAAATTGTAGTTGATCAAATGTCGGAACCTGTCCGAGGAAACTAATTTTTCCGAAAATGGTAGACGCGTAGCAATTATTTCGGATGTCAACCCAGTAAAAATAGTTGTAATCCGATTGGTATTGTTGTATCGCATCTTTAATTGGCGTTGAAATCGGAGTAAACGTGTTTTTAAAAATATCGTATAGTCCCAGTTTTTGCGAATTCAGGTCAAATAACCACAACCGATTTTGCGAAGCCAGACTCACAGCTTGCGGGAACAGTTCCGGATTGGTTTCGGAAAAATTGATCTTTTGTATTTCGTTTAACTGGTTGTCGAGTAAAACCGCAGCATTAAAAGTCTTGTAATACAACACCAGTTGCAATGGGTTTTGAAGATCGACTTGTTTGAGAGTGCCAAACGAAAGATTTCGGTACTGAAATTGCTGGTTTCGGTTGGTTTTTCGGAATTCATTGTCTTTGATGGTATAGGTATTTCCAAACGGATCGTTTCCAATAAAAAGGGCACTTTCCGTTGGTGCAGACGACAGCAATACCGGACGGATATCCTTTGTTTGAGCACGAGTCTGAAGACCGGTAATAAGAATCAGGAAAAAGACAATTTTCTGCATCATGCCGCAAATTACAAATAAACCTTTTATAATATAAAGTGTCTTATATAAAATTAAGTACAACTTGTAACAAAACGGGACTTTAAAAGTCTTATTCAAAAGCCAAACAAAAACAACAAGATGAAAAAAACAATACTGACAGGGATAGCATTTTTAGGTTTTGCTGTCTCGGCTATGGCCCAAAATTTCCAGGGTATGGCCGTTTATGAGTCAAAAACAACGGCTCCGGAATTTAAAATGGAGGGGAATGGCATTACGCCGGAGATGCAGAAAATGATTCAGGAGCGTATGAAAAAAATGCTGGAAAAAACCTTTGTGATGAATTTCGACAAATCGGCTTCGATTTATAAAGAAGAAGAAAAGCTTGATGCTCCGGGACAGCAGGGACCTGGCGGACGAATGATGAATTCGATGATGGGCGCCGGTGGAACCTATTATAAAAACATTAAAGATAAAACCTATACCGTAGACAAAGAGTTTATGGGAAAAGAATTTTTGATCAATGACTCGCTACCAAAATTAAACTGGAAACTGGAAGGAGAAACCCGAAGAATTGGCGATTATAACTGTTTTAAAGCAACGGCTGTAAAACCGGTAAGTCAGTCGGATTTCCGTAATTTCAGACGAAAAAAAGACGGTGATAAAAAAGAAGAGCCTAAAAAAGAAAAAACAACCAACTTTATGGACGATTTCGAAATGCCGAAAGAGATCACGATAACCGCCTGGTATACGCCGGATATCCCGGTAAGTCAGGGGCCGGAAAGTTATTGGGGTTTACCCGGACTGATTCTGGAAGTGAACGATGGTCGTACGGTGATTGTATGTTCTAAAGTGGTGATGAATGCCAAAGAGAAAGTGGAAATCAAAGCACCTAAAAACGGGAAAGTCGTAAAACAAAAAGAATACGACGATATCGTAGTGAAAAAAATGGAAGAAATGCGCGAAATGAATGGCGGTCAAGGTCCTGGTCGTGGACAGCAAATGCGATTCGGCCGTTAATTCCTGCTAACAAATAAGTTTATAGCCTCTGCCTCTTACATTGATGATTTGAATGGAAGGGTCGGAGGCTAATTTTTTGCGCAGTTTTGAAATAAATACATCCATACTCCGACCGTTAAAAAAGTCGTCTTTTCCCCAGATTCGCAGTAAAGCAGCCGATTTGTCGAGGATTTCATTTTTGTTTTCCAACAGCAGTTTTAAAACCAATGCTTCCCGATGGGTAAGGAAATGAGCCTGCTCTTCGTAGGATAACATTTGCTTGTTGTAATTAAAATCGTAGGAACCAATACGATTTTCGTCGTCGGCATTCTGACGGGAAATCCGTCCCAGTAAAGCATGAATTCGTACGATGAGTTCTTCCATGCTAAACGGCTTTTTGATATAATCGTTTCCGCCATAATGGAATCCGTCCACTACATCCTGTACCTGCGATTTGGCACTTAAAAACAATAAGGGCGTGGTTTTGTCGGTTTTCCGAATTTCCTGTGCCAGCGTAAAGCCATCTTTTTTTGGCATCATAATATCCAATACCACTGCATCCGGTTTTTCGGTTATAAAGGCTTGATAAGCATCCTCTCCGTTTAAACAATGGGTGACTATAAAATCACGGGTTTCCAGACTTTCTTTGATGATCAATCCAAGTGTCGCTTCGTCTTCCGCTAATAATATCGTGATCTTAGGATTCATAGGGCAAAGTGATTTTAAAAGTGGTTTGTATATCGGGAGTCAGTTCCAGTGTACCACCGTGTTTTACAATAATGGTCCGGGCATAATACAAACCGATTCCAAAACCTTTTTCGTCGTGGCGGTTATGATTCGGAACGCGGTAAAATTTGTCGAAAATCTTCTGACGCTGCGATTTTTCAATTCCGGAACCCGTATCACTAACGGTAAGGATTACTTTTCCATCGGTTGTATTCAGGTCGATTGTAATCCGATCACCGCCATATTTAATCGCGTTGTCAATTAAATTGTTAATCACATTTTCAAAATGAAATACGTCAACAGCGGCCATGATCACCGACTGTGGTGGGTTAAATACTATCGTTTTTTCAGTGTTGATTTGTATTTTTTCGATACTATGGCGTATCAGTTCCGTAAGATCGGTAGCTTCTTTTTGCAGTTGTAACTGATCACTTTCCAAAATGGAAGTCTCCAGTATTTTTTCTACAATCTGATGCAGTTTGGCCAAATGCTGATTGGAAATGGCCAGGTATTTTTTGGTCTTTTCCGGCTCGTTGTCGGTATTGAATTTTTCGATCCCTTCCAACGCACTGGTGACGACGGCAATCGGTGTTTTGAGTTCGTGGGAAACATTACTGATAAAATCATTTTTGATGACGGCCAGTTGTTTTTGTTTCCGGATGATGTACAACAAATAAAAAAGGGAGAAGATGATACACAACGATAAAATTAGCGACAATAGAATACCGGCAAGGCCTTCTTTTAAGGTTTTAAAAAAGATATCCGGAAAAAATAATTCCAACTTACCGTCTTGTGGCAGGTAAGACGATTTGGATGTCGTGGTAAAACGATACTGTTTGTCACCCGGGTTTTGGTATTCGGATACCGTGCGATGGTTCCGCGAGTATAAAAGCCCGTATTTAAAGTCAAGTTGTTTCCGGGCAAATTCCCGATCGAGATAGGTCGCCATTTTAGGAAGATCGATACTATCCTGACGTACGGCAATGATGATTTTCTGGGCAAGTACCTGTATGTTTTTAATTTCGGAAACGGAAGGATTGGTTTCGTCGGAGGTGTATTTAAACATAAACCGCCTGTTTTTTTTGTCTTTGGACGTATAGCGTTTGATTTCGGTCCGGTATACCTGTACCTCTTTTTTAGGGTCTGAAGCAGGCATATCCGCAGGAGAAGCGAAGTTTATCGTATCGCGAGAGGTGATGTTCGATTTGGCTTTGTCACTGTAATAGCTGTCAATTCCATTATCGAAGGCGATCTGAATCGTATTGATCAAACGTTGTTTGTTGGTCCGGTAGTTGGTGATGTTCCAATAGATCTGTATCCCAACGGTAATCAGTACCGTAAAGGTGACCCAATAGATAATATGGTTCCGGAAAAATGATTTCATCTGTCAAAAGTAGTAACTGTTCGGTTTGCTTTTTTAGCGTTAACACTCGTTAACACTCATTACAATCCGATTAAGATTCGTCAAAATACATTTGTAACAGGAAATTACTAAAAATAACAGTATGAAAAACAGTATTACCGCCGTAATGGTATTCTTCCTTTTGTTTTGTAAAGGAGAAAGTATCGCCCAACAAAGCTTTAGCGGAAAAGCAACGTATGAATCAAAACGGGATATGTCGAAATTAAAAGTGGAAGGAAATGCCATGACGCCCGAAATGCAACAAAACCTGATGGCGCAATTCAAAAAAAGCATGGAGAAAACCTTTGTGCTGGATTTCGATAAAACCACATCGCTGTACAAAGAAGAACAAAAACTGGATAATCCGCTGACGGCATCCGGTCCGGGTGTTCGGGTGCGAATATCGAGTAGCGGCGGACTTTTATATAAGAGCGTAAAAGAGAAACGTTATGTGGAAGAAAATGATATCTTCGGAAAAGAATTCCTGATTAAAGATACGTTGCCAGACTGGAAATGGGAAATGGGATCGGAGACAAAAATGATTGGCGATTATACCTGTTATAAAGCGACAGCCATTCGGAAAAGAACGTTGGAGCCGACTCCAAAAGATAAAAAATCAGTATTGAATATTGACGAAAGCGCACCAAAAGAAATCCGTATTACGGCCTGGTATACGCCGGATATCCCGGTAAGTCAGGGGCCGGATAATTATTGGGGATTGCCGGGATTGATTCTGGAAGTGAATGATGGCGACACCACGATATTGTGCTCTAAAATTGTTTTAAACCCGAAAGAGAAAACAGTGATCAAAGAACCGACCAAAGGCAAAGTGGTGACGCAAAAAGAGTACGACGAAACTCTTCGCAAAAAGGCAGAAGAGAATATGGAAATGAATAAAAATGAAAAAGGACGAACCGTAATCCGTATCGGCGGTTAATCGGAAAATGAAATAGTGTACCATTTTCGTAACAAAAAATAAAAAAAAACGTCTATAAAGATTGAACCAAATTCAATTTTCGGAGTCTTATTGGAATGTAATGCTCAAAAAGAAAATAAAACCCTTGTAATGAAGAAATATCTACACCTATTATTTTGCCTGCTGTCGCTAACAGCTTTTTCCCAGAATATCCGTTACGAAGGCGTGATCAAAGATACGTTGGGCGCACCGTTGGAAATGGCAAACATTATGGCGATCAACAAAGACACCAAAGCCATGGATGCCTATGCGATCACTAACGATGCGGGAAAGTTTCAAATGTCGCTTAAAGCGAATGCCAACTATACCATTAAAGCCAGTTATATCGGCTATTCGGCTTATGAAGCCGATCTGAAAACCGGAACGACCAATATCAGTAAAACGATAAATCTTCACGAAGGAATCGATTTGCAGGGCGTACAAATTGTAAAAGAAATGCCAGTAACGATCAAAGGTGATACGATTGTATATAATGCCGATTCGTTTAAAAACGGTACCGAAAAAAAACTGGGTGATGTCCTGAAAAAACTTCCGGGTGTTGAGGTGAATGCCGATGGTGAGATCGAGGTGGAAGGGAAAAAAGTGCAAAAGGTAATGGTGGAAGGGAAAGATTTTTTTGACGGCGATACGAAAATCGCGACCAAAAATATCCCGGCGGATGCTTTGGATAAAATTCAGGTATTGCGGAATTATAACGAAGTGTCCAATCTGAAAGGACTGGAAAATAATGAAGAAAACGTAGCGCTAAATATCAAACTGAAAGAAGGAAAGAAAAATTTCTGGTTTGGGGAAATGTTGGCCGGAATTGGCGTAGGACATAAAGAAGACCGACATATCGTAAATCCGAAATTGTTTTATTACAATCCGAAATACAGTATCAATGTGATCGGAAATCTGAATAATATCGGGGAATTGCCACTAACGATGCAGGATTATTTTAAATTTTCGGGTGGTTTTAAAAACATGATGCGAAAAGGCGGAACTTCATTTAACGTGACGTCAAACGATTTGTCGATCTTAGGACTACGAAACAACCGGGCAAAAGAAATCGACACGCAATTTGGCGCGGCCAATTTTAGCTATAATCCGTCGAAAGCCTGGACATTGAGCGGATTTGGTATCTTTTCAGCCAGTAAAACCGACCTTGAAACCAATTCGAGAACGGTGCGAACCGATAATCTGCCGGATGGAACTACCGCTACGGTTACCGAAGATCGCCAGGATCTTACCCGACAAAAAACCAATCTGGGCTTGTTTAAATTGAGTTCCAGTTATGTACCGTCGGACAAAGTGCATTTTGATTATGATGCGTTTATCAAGGTTTCGGATCAAAAAGAAACGAATAGTGTTTACTCGAGCTTGCTGGACGATATCTATACCAATAAAAAACAAAAACCATTTTCAATTAGTCAGAACCTGAATTACTATTATACGCTAAACGCGAAAAACGTATTTGCGTTCGAAATGCAACATTTGTATCAGGAAGAAGATCCGTTTTATAATGCCAATCTGCAATTGCAACCGTTTCAGTTGCCGGGTTATGTGGTGGGACAAAACCGAAATGATCTGACACAAAATCGTTTTGTAAAAACCAATAAATTGGATGCTAAATTCGATTATTACTATATGCTTACGCCGAAAAGTAATATCAATGTGACCGTTGGAAATACCTTTTCAAACCAGCGTTTTAATTCACATATCTTCCAGATTCTGGACAATGGAAATACCAACGATCTAAACGATCCGCAGAATAACAATGACGTGGATTATACGTTTAATGACGTCTTCTTAGGTTTACATTACAAATTTATTACCGGGAAGTTTACGTTTAATCCGGGCTTTAGCTTGCATAGCTATACGATGAATAACGAACAGTTACAATCGGAATTTAAAAACAATTTTGTTCGCGTATTACCGGATTTTTACGCCCTATACCAGATCAAAAAATCGGAAACGCTGACGTACAATTTTTCCCTGACGAATAATTTTACCGATATCAACAAACTGGCCGAAGGTTATGTGTTTTCAAACTATAACAGTTTGTTTAGCGGAAACAGAACATTGGAAAATTCGTTGTCTCAGGTACACAGTCTGCGCTATTTTAAATACAACATGTTTAATTTCGAAAATATTTTTGCGAACATTACCTATACCAAACAAACGGATGGCGTAAAATCGAAAGCCCTTTTCGACGGCGTAAATCAGGTATCGTCTTCGGTGAATATGCAATCGGCTTTTGCGGACGAAAGTTTTACAGCCAATGCGAATTACGGTCGTTCGTTCCTGCGTTATTATAAAGCATCGATCGGTGGAAATTTTAACTGGAGTAAAAACAACAATATCCGGGTGTTTCAGAATGGCGTAGAGGAAATTCAGACAACCGATTCGTATACTCAGAATTATAATGTAAAGTTTTCCACGAATTTTAAAAAGCTTCCGAATCTGGAATTGGGCTACGGATTTACAAAAAATGATTTCTATAGTGATACGTTTTTTGTGGATAGTCCTTCGGTAACGTTGGAGTATTTCTTCTTGGATGCTTTTTCGCTTACATCGGATTATACTTTTTATCACAACCGCAATAAAGCCAATACAATCGATAACGAATACGATTTCCTGAATGCGAGTTTGTCGTATCAGAAAAAAGACAGTAAGTGGGAATACAAACTGGCGGCAACGAATTTATTAAATACGACCTCACTAAACGATAGTAGTTTTAATCAGTTGGGCGGATCGAGTAGTTTTTCGCAATATCTGGTACAGCCGCGTTATATAATCTTTAGCCTAAAATACAATTTATAAGGGCTTTTATTCCGGTGAAAACCGGTTATAAGTAATAAAAAAAGGGCTGTCTATTTTTTAGACAGCCCTTTTTTGTATATGATGATCAACTATAAACCAAACGCTTCTTTAACCGCGTCTACATAGTCTAATTTTTCCCATGTAAACAATTCTACGGTAACGGTTTTTTCTTTTCCGCCCGGAGCGATAAACGTTTTGGTTACGGTTTCCGGAGTTCTTCCCATATGACCGTATGCAGCCGTTTCACTGTAAATCGGGTTTCTTAGTTTTAAACGTTGTTCGATAAAGTATGGACGCATATCGAAAATGCTTTCTACTTTTTTCGCGATTTCACCATCGGTAAGGTTTACTTTCGATGTTCCATAGGTATTGATATAAATACCCATTGGTTTTGCCACACCGATAGCATACGATACCTGAACCAGGATCTCGTCGGCAATACCGGCAGCAACAAGGTTTTTCGCGATATGACGGGTTGCATACGCCGCACTTCGGTCTACTTTACTCGGATCTTTTCCGGAGAAAGCACCACCACCGTGTGCCCCTTTACCACCGTAGGTATCTACAATAATTTTTCGTCCTGTTAATCCGGTATCACCATGTGGTCCACCGATAACGAATTTACCGGTAGGGTTAATGTGGTACTGGATTTGATCGTTAAATAAGTGTGCATATTGCGGGTTTTTCGCAATGATACGCGGAATTAAAATCTCGATAATATCTTTTTTGATCTTAGCCAGCATGGTTGCTTCATCGGCAAAATCATCGTGTTGCGTCGAAATTACAATAGCGTCGATACGTACCGGTTTGTTATTGTTATCGTATTCCAGAGTTACCTGCGATTTAGCATCCGGACGTAAGTACGTAATTTCGTTATTTTCTCTTCGTAATTCGGAAAGCTCCTGTAATAACTTATGAGAAAGATTTAGTGCCAATGGCATATAATCTGCGGTTTCGTTGGTTGCATAACCAAACATCATTCCTTGGTCACCAGCTCCCTGATCTTCTTTATTGGAACGGTCTACACCTTGGTTGATGTCTTGTGATTGTTCGTGAATAGCCGAAAGTACGCCACAAGAGTTGGCTTCAAACATATATTCACTTTTGGTATAACCGATTTTTTTGATCACCTCACGTGCAATTTGTTGCACATCCAGATAGATTTTCGATTTTACCTCACCGGCAAGAATTACCTGTCCGGTTGTAACAAGGGTTTCACATGCTACTTTCGATTCTGGATCGAAAGCTAAAAAGTTATCAATTAATGCATCAGAAATCTGATCAGCAATTTTATCCGGATGTCCTTCACTTACTGATTCTGACGTAAACAAATAAGCCATAAGTTCAATTTTTATGATTAAGCGAGGAAAAATTATTGCAGGAAATGCATAAAGAAGTGACTACTGCTTTAGCATTTTTTTAATACCGATAGTACTATCGGTAAGAGGTTGCAATCAGTTCAAATTTTTCCTCTTGAAATTTTTTGTTTGCAAATTTATAAAAGACTTCGTTCTAAATAAAGAAAAATAACAAAAAAAAATAACGAAAACCATCTAAAATGTGAAAACTACGATTTTAACAATTATCAAATTGTTAAGCTATGTAATTAAATTATTACATTCGTCGCATTATAACTCTTAAAAAACTTTCACATGAAGAAAAAATTACTTTCTTTACTATTCTGTCTTCCTCTTTTCGGACAGGCACAAAATCTTTACAATTATGGTTTTGCTGGTACAACGGCTGATTTAACAACTGCGGGTTGGGTAAGAACCAATCAAAGTACTTCTGCTTCTACAACATTATGGACTGTAGCGAGCTATACTCCGGTTGTAGTAAGTGCAACAGTACAGGCAACTCCATTCCAGACTCAGGCCTATACGACTGGACAAACTTGTCCAATTCCCAACGGACAGGACGGAACGCCTAATACATTTGCTTTGGTAAACTTTACCAGTACATCAAGTACTTTGACGTCTGGTGCGACCATTAGTAACTGGTTAATTTCTCCGGTTGTTACAGTACAAAACGGTGACGTTATTTCATTTTACACACGTTTAGGGAAATATTCGGCTACCAATTCAGCTTCTTATGCGGATAATTTACAGGTACGTATGAGTACAAATGGTGCGGCTACTGTAAACCCATCTACAGGACCAACTGGAGTAGGAGATTTTACCAATTTATTAGTAGAAATCAACCCTACTCAAAACTTAACTTCTTTCCCAACAAACTGGACACAGTATTCGTATACAGTAACTGGATTAACTGGGCCAACTGCTGTAAAAATCGGTTTCAGATATTTTGTAACAAATGGTGGTCCTAACGGATCAAACTCTGATATCATCGGAATTGACACGTTCTCTGTTGACAGACCATTGGGAACTCAGGATTTCTTCGCGAAAAACTTCTCTGTATTCCCGAACCCAGCTAATGATGTGTTAAACATTGCTGCTAAAAACGGAATGGAAATCAAAGGAATTCAGGTTACAGATTTAAACGGAAGAATTGTAAAATCGGTAGCAGTACAAGGACAGGCAGAAGCTCAGATCAATGTTTCTGATTTAACTGCCGGAGCTTATTTTGTTTCGGTTCAATCGAATGAAGGAACTGCTACATCGAAGTTCTTGAAAAACTAAACAATACTCGCTATTAAGTTAGTGCAAAACCTACCCCTTCGGGTAGGTTTTTTATTTATTATTGAATTTTAATTCTTTTTAAAGTAAAAATAATTCATTCATATAATTGTCTTTGGAATTATATAGATATTACCTCCATGTCTAAAATTTAACAACTATAAAAAATGAAATTGTTTTTATTTATTTTATTAGCATCGGGTACGATAAATG
>NZ_JASLCE010000142.1 GCF_030146175.1 Flavobacterium sp.
GATGAACGGTCAACAGCTACCATCGACGGATTACTGGTTCACAGTGACCTATACCGAGAATGGAGATGTTAAAGAGTTTAAAGCTCACTTCTCGTTAAAACGATAATTGTAATTAATTCTCAAATAGAAGGGCTGTCCGATTGGACAGCCCTTTTTGTTTGGGTTAGGAGAGAAACACCTGACAGGTTTTTAAAACCTGTCAGGTGTAACATAATAGAGCCGCTAAAGCAAATAAAAAAAGCGATGCCTTGGCATCGCTTTTTTGTAGTATATAAAGAAGTAGTATTACTTATTGTTATACGTATGTAACGCTTCTTTTAAAATTCGAACCGATTGAATCAGATCTTCTTTTTTCAAAACATAAGCAATACGCACTTCATCAAGACCAACATTTGGAGTCGAGTAGAAGCCGGCAGCCGGAGCAACCATAACAGTTTCTCCGTTTAAATCGTAACTTTCCAAAAGCCATTGTGCAAAATCATCGGCATTTTTAATCGGTAGTTTAACAATACAATAGAAAGCTCCTTTTGGAGAAGCAACGGTCACACCATCGATTTTATTTAACTCGGCGATTAGCGTATCTCTACGATCTTTATATTCGGTGATCACATCGTCAAAATAACTTTGTGGTGTTTCAAGTGCCGCTTCACTGGCAATTTGTGCAAAAGTTGGCGGACTCAAACGGGCCTGTGCAAACTTCATAGCGGTAGCCATTACAGCTTTGTTTTTGGAAACGATACATCCGATTCGCGCACCACACATACTATAACGTTTGGAAACGGAATCAATCATAATAGCGTGCTCTTCCAAACCTTCGATATTCATTACAGAATAATGTTTATCACCATCGTAAGTAAACTCGCGGTACACTTCGTCGGCAATTAGGAAAAGATCGTGTTTTTTAACCAATTCGGCCAATTGCATGATTTCTTCTTTCGAATATAAATAACCGGTTGGATTACCAGGGTTACAAATCAAAATGGCTTTGGTTTTAGGTGTGATTAGTTTTTCAAAATCGCTGATTGGCGGAAGCGCAAACCCGGTTTCGATAGTCGAAATAACCGGTACTACTTTTACACCCGATGCCGTTGAAAAACCATTATAGTTAGCATAAAAAGGCTCCGGGATGATGATCTCATCATCGGCATCCATGGTGCTTCCCATTGCAAATAAAAGTGCTTCCGAACCACCGGTAGTGATAATGATATCGGCGGTGTCGATAGGAAGACCGTGTTCGCGGTAGTATTTGGAAAGCTTGTTACGATAGCTTTCAAATCCGGCGGAATGGCTGTATTCCAACACCGTGATATCGGCATTTTTTACAGCATTTAAAGCTACTTCCGGCGTTTTAATGTCCGGTTGACCGATATTAAGGTGGTAAACTTTATGACCTTTCTTTTTCGCAATTTCTGCATAAGGAACCAATTTTCGGATTGGCGATTCAGGCATCTGTTGCCCTTTTAATGAAACTTTAGGCATGATAGTAATTTTTGATGCACAAATTTGCGACTTTTTTTTAAGAAATTGATAAAAAATCCGCCCTCAAATTTTATATTAATAGGAAATATCGACGGAAATAGCTATATTTAAGAAAAAATTAGTGATGCGGTTACTTGTCTTCCTTTTGCTAATCATCACGTATCCCGCCAAACTTTTGGCCCAAGAAGGCTTTCAATGGCATTCCCCTAAAAACAAGATCGAGATTCCATTTGTTTTTGTAGATAATTTGATCATAATTCAAGTGGAGATTAACAACGCTAAAATGAATATGTTATTGGATTCGGGTTCGGAACCATCGTTGATTTTTAGCTTTCCGCAAAGTGATACCTTACAATTGTATAACACTAAAAAAATACGGATCTCCGGATTGGGTAGTGAAGAAGTGGCCGAAGGTCTTTTGTCACAAAAAAATAAACTTAATGTAAGCAATTATATCGACACCAATTTTGAAATTCTGGTGATTCTGGACGAAAAGCTGAATTTCTCATCCCGTATCGGAATCCCGGTCAATGGAATTTTGGGATATTCTTTTTTTAGAAATCATCTGGTGGAAATTAATTATATAAAAAAGAAAATCACTTTATATAAAAATGACGAGCTGTTACAAAGCAAACGCATACGAAAGTACACGGCAATACCTTTGGATATTGTGAATGGCAGGCCATATGTAAATGTAAATGCAAAATTGGACGGTAAAGAATTACCGCTAAAATTATTGATGGATACCGGATTAACCGATGGTTTATGGTTGTTTGAAGATGATGTGATCAAATGTAATAACAAGTACTTTGAGGATGTTTTGGGCGAAGGAATCGGAGGAACTATTTACGGAAAAAAATCGCGTTTATCGGAAATCAAAACGGCTCATTTCCTGTTTAAAGAACCGTTGGTTTCCTATCCGGATACGACTTCATATAAGCAATTAAGCATCATCAAAGATCGGAACGGTTCGTTGGGAGGGGAGATTTTAAAACGTTTCCATCTGATTGTGGATTATGGCGGAAAACAGATTTTTTTAAAGAAAAACAAAATGTTCGACGATCCGTTTTTGTATAATATGAGCGGTATCGAAGTGCAACATAATGGGGTTCAATGGATACAGGAATCGGTTAAAAACGATGTTAGCAAAAATCTGCCATTGGGTACGACGAATATCGATGATATTGTATTTGATAATTCCAGTTTTAAATACAAATTTATGCTGAAGCCGGTTTTTGAAATTGCAAGTGTCCGAAAAGGTTCGCCAGCTGAGGAAGCCGGATTAAAGGCGGGTGATAAGATTATCCGAATCGATCGTAAAAATGCCTATAACCTCTCCAAACAACGGATTAATGAGTTGTTGCAGGTGGATGACAATAAAACAATTCGAATTGAAGTAGAACGCGACGGAAAAAACCGGGAATACCAGGTAACGATCCGAAAGCTATTCTGAATTAAAGATTGATCAAAACAAAAAAAGGGCTGTCGAAATGACGGCCCTTTTGTATCAATAAGTAAAGTTGTTACGATTGCGGTGTTGCTTTTGGTTTTTCAAGCACGCCTGACTCTTGTTTCACAACTACTTCTCCTTTAATTCGTAAAGCTACTTTTCCACCTTCATAGTTAACCGCATTGGATTCTACTGTAATGGTTTTGCTGATTTTACCAGGGTTCATGTTGTACTTAACATCAATTTTACCGGTTTTACCAGGCATAATTGGTTCCGTAGGTTTAGAAGGTACAGTACATCCGCAAGTAGATTGTACATTAGTAATAATTAGAGGAGCATCTCCGGTGTTTTTAAATTCGAAAGAACGAATACCGTTATCTCCTTCTTTAGTAACTATACCATAATCGATAGTGTTGTCTTTTGCTTTAAATTCAATTTTTGGTCCTTTTTGAGCATATGAAGCAACACTAAATGCTAATACTGCAACTAATCCTAATAATTTTTTCATTTTCAACTTAGTTTTTTTAATTGTTATTGTAAAATTACATTGTTTTGCTAAACGAACAAATATTTTAACGCTCTTTTTTTATTTGCTCAGTTATAACTATTTTTGCGATATAGTTTACAAAAAGTATACCAAATTATAATGCTGCAAAAGAGTTCTTTTTTGAGGAAACATTTTGAAAATAAGTGATTTATAGTTCGGGTAAGCTATGTTAAACAAAAAACAAATCAAATTATTAATATGACAATTCCAGCTCAATTTGACGCCAAAGCAGTAGAACAGAAATGGTACGACTATTGGATGAAGAACAATTATTTTCACTCGGAACCTGATCACAGAACGCCGTATACTATTGTTATTCCTCCTCCAAACGTCACCGGGGTACTGCACATGGGGCACATGCTGAACAATACCATTCAGGATGTACTGATTCGTCGCGCCCGTCTGAGAGGATTCAACGCCTGTTGGGTTCCGGGTACCGATCACGCTTCCATTGCAACAGAGGCTAAAGTTGTAGCAAAATTAAAAGAGGAAGGGATCAATAAAAACGATTTAACCCGCGAAGAATTTTTAGTGCATGCCTGGGAATGGACCAACAAATACGGTGGTGTAATCCTGGATCAGCTAAAAAAACTGGGGGCTTCCTGCGATTGGGAACGTACGAAATTTACTATGGATCCGGATATGTCGGCATCGGTAATCCGTACTTTTGTGGATCTGTATAACAAAGGGTTGATTTACAGAGGGTATCGTATGGTAAACTGGGATCCGGAAGCCAAAACAACGCTATCGGACGAAGAGGTTATCTACGAAGAACGTCAGGGTAAATTATACCATTTGCGTTATCAGATCGAAGATAGTAACGAATATGTAACCATTGCAACCACGCGTCCGGAAACGATTTTGGGTGATACGGCAATTTGTATCCACCCGGATGACGAACGCTATTTTCATCTGAAAGGTAAAAAAGTAATCGTACCGATCTGCAACCGTGTGATCCCGATTATTTTTGATGACTATGTAGATATGGAATTCGGAACCGGATGTTTAAAAGTAACACCGGCACACGATGTAAACGATAAGGAACTGGGCGAAAAACACAACCTGGAGATTATCGATATCTTTAACGAAGATGCAACGCTAAACTCGTTTGGATTGCATTATGAAGGAAAAGACCGTTTTGTAGTTCGCGAAGAAATCGCAAAAGAACTGGAAACATTGGGTGCTTTGGTAAAAGTGGAAACACATATCAACAAAGTAGGAACTTCCGAAAGAACCAAAGCCGTAATTGAACCGAGATTATCCGATCAGTGGTTCCTGAAAATGGAAGAACTGGTAAAACCGGCCATCAAAGCGGTATTGGAAACGGAAGAGGTAAAACTGTATCCAAGCCGATTTAATAATACCTACCGTCACTGGATGGAAAACATCCGCGATTGGAATATTTCCCGTCAGTTATGGTGGGGACAACAAATTCCGGCCTATTATTATGGTGATGGAAAAGAAGATTTTGTAGTAGCCGAAAACAGAGCGGAAGCCTTAGCATTGGCAAAACAAAAAACTGGAAACCAGATTCTGACCGAAAGTGACCTTAAACAGGATGTAGATGCTTTGGATACCTGGTTCTCTTCATGGTTATGGCCAATATCTGTTTTCGGAGGAATTATGGATCCTGAAAACCCGGAATACAAATATTATTACCCAACCAATGATTTGGTAACCGGACCGGATATCCTGTTTTTCTGGGTGGCTCGTATGATTATTGCCGGTTACGAATATGCCGGAGAAAAACCGTTTACGAATGTATACCTAACCGGTTTGGTTCGGGATAGCCAACGTCGAAAAATGTCAAAATCACTTGGGAACTCGCCGGATCCGTTGGATTTGATCGAAGAATTCGGAGCCGATGGAGTACGGGTAGGGTTGTTGTTAAGTGCTTCGGCCGGAAACGATATCCTGTTTGATAAAGAATTGTGTAATCAGGGGAAAGGTTTTACCAATAAAATATGGAATGCTTTCCGTTTAATCAAAGGATGGGAAGTAAGTGATAGCGCTGTACAACCGGAATCGGCAAAAGTTGCGATCGAGTGGTATGAAGCCAAATTACAGAAAACCCTGGTGGAAATTGAAGATCATTTCGAAAAATACAGAATTTCGGATGCGCTTATGGCCATTTACAAACTGGTTTGGGACGATTTCTGCTCGTGGTTCCTGGAAATGATTAAACCGGGTTACCAACAGCCAATCGATAAAACGACTTTCGAAAAAGCAATCGAAATGTTGGAGGCAAACCTAAAACTATTGCATCCGTTTATGCCGTTCTTAACCGAAGAGATCTGGCAACATATAACCGAAAGAACGGAGAAAGAGGCATTGATCATTTCCGAATGGCCAAAAGCGAAAGAATATAGCGAGAGTTTAATTCAGGAGTTTGATTTTGCAACAGAAGTAATTTCGGGTATCCGTACGATCCGTAAAGACAAAAACATTCCGTTTAAGGATGCGATTGAACTTAAAGTGATCAACAACGAAAAAGCAACGACTTTCTTTGATACGGTAATTCAGAAATTAGGAAATATCAGTGTGTTGGAATATGTTTCTGAAAAAGTAGACGGAGCGTTATCGTACCGTGTAAAATCCAACGAATACTTTATTCCGATTACCGGTAATATCAATGTAGAAGAAGAAATTGCCAAGTTAACGGAAGAATTGAATTATATCAAAGGATTCCTGAAATCGGTACAGGCAAAACTTTCCAATGAGAAGTTTGTAGGATCGGCTCCGGAAAAAGTGGTAGCGATGGAACGCCAGAAAGAGGCCGATGCGCTCGCTAAAATTGAGACGATCGAACAAAGTCTGATGAGTTTAAAATAAACAAATACAACAGATAAACAAAGGCTGCTTCCAACGAGGCAGCCTTTGTTGTATTGGTACACCTGACAGGTTTTTAAAACCTGTCAGGTGTTGGATGTTATAAATTCAACGTGCCGGATAAATTTTACAGGAGCATCGTGTTAGAATTAGAGATTAAAGAGGAGTGTTTTGTGATATTTTTTAAATTACTATCTTTATAAGAGTTATAGAATCGTAATGGTATGACATTTTTATTTCCCGTAAAATTTTAAATAACCCAATATGAAAAAAATGGTTGCTGTAATTATGATAGGCATAACTTTTTTCGGTTCCTGCGGTAAAAACGAAGCGCAAAATTATTCAGAAAAGGAAAATCAGTATAGGATGCCGGAGGAGAGTGAAAGACATGAAGGGACCTGGCTGCAATGGCCGCATCAATATCAATATGGTGTTACCTACCGGAATAGTCTGGATGCTACCTGGGTTGCGATGACACAGGCATTGGTAACCAGTGAGAAAGTACATATTATAGCCTATAACGAAACGGAAAAAAACAGAATAACCGGACTTCTAACTAAAGCCGGAGTTCCGCTTGCCAATGTCGATTTCAAAATTTATAAAACCGATGATGTTTGGGTGCGTGATAACGGTCCGATCTATGTACGCGATAAAAACGGGAATTTAGTTATTGAGGATTGGGGATTTAACGGATGGGGCGAAAAGACAGACGAAGAATCGGGTGATCCGATTAGGTTTGTTAATTGCAACAGTATTCCTTCTAAAATCGGGAAGGAACAAAACAGAGCGGTTGTAAATATCAATGAAATAATGATCAACGAAGGTGGAAGTGTGGAAATTGATGGAAAAGGAACCCTGATGGCGTGTAAAAGCGCGATCCTTAACAACAATCGAAATCCAGGTATGACACAGGCGAAAGCGGAGCAACTATTTTCAGAATACCTCGGTGTAACCCATTTTATCTGGCTTGACGGACAGGCAGGATTAGAACTTACGGATCAGCATATCGATGGGTTTGCCCGATTTGGAAACGCGTCGACCATAGTGACGATGGATACGGGTGATTTACTGGATTTTGACGTCAAACAAAGCGATATCAATAAACTTTACGGTGCCAAAGACAAAAATGGCAATGCCTATACTTTTCTAAAAGTGCCTTTAACGCAAAACAACGTCAAAACAACGGATGGAACCGATTTGGGGTATAAAGGATCCTATATCAACTATTATATTGCCAATAATAAAATATTGGTTCCCAATTATAACGATGCGAATGACGCGGTTGCAAATGCGATTATTCAAACCTTATACCCAACAAGAACCGTGGTTGGGATAGATGTACGAAATTTATACGCCAACGGAGGAATGGTACATTGCGTGACACAGCAACAACCGGCAGATTAAAACGGCTTCCGGTGATGGTAAAATAAAGTAAACGATAAAAATAGCATTTATGATAAAAAGAATACTGGAATACCTAAATCTGGAAAGAGAAGTGGATGATTTCGATAAAATCCACGAGAATATCGAAAAAGATGTCATCTTTAAAGGAACAAACCTCTGGATTTTGGTTTTTGCCATTTTTGTTGCTTCGATCGGATTGAATATGAATTCGACAGCCGTGATTATCGGTGCGATGTTGATTTCGCCGTTAATGGGGCCAATCAACGGAATGGGCTATAGTCTGGCAACTTATAACTTTCCGTTATTCCAAAAAGCTTTCAAAAACTTTGGCTTTGCCGTTATTGCGAGTTTAATCGCGTCCACCTTGTATTTTACGATCAGTCCGGTTTCCACCGCGCATTCGGAATTGTTGGCCCGAACCAGTCCGACGATTTACGATGTACTGATTGCTCTTTTTGGTGGTCTGGCCGGAATTGTAGCAATGAGCAGCAAACAAAAAGGAAATGTGATTCCGGGTGTGGCTATTGCAACGGCATTGATGCCACCGTTATGTACGGCCGGATATGGTTTGGCAACGTTTAATCTGAATTATTTTTTCGGTGCCTTTTACCTTTTTACGATCAATACGGTATTTATAGCGCTTTCGTCGGTTTTGGTATCGCAATTATTGAAATTTCCGATCCGTACATTGGTCAACGAAGAGCAAAAGAAAAAAGTAAACCGTTGGGTATCGTTCGTAATTCTGATTACGATAGTACCCAGTATCTATTTCGGTTATGTCCTGGTTATAAACGAAAGATTTACGACCGAAGCCGACCGTTTTGTTAAGAGTGTAAGTGTATATGACGGGAATTACCTTTTAAAAAACGAGGTCGATCCCAATAAAAGAAAAATTACGCTGGTCTATGCCGGAAATGCATTAACAGATAAAGCCAAAAAGAATATTTTAAGTAAAGCGCTCGATTTTAGCATCGACAGCTCTAGTGTCGACATTCAAAAGGGGCTTGCTTTTGGCGAATCGAATGATAAAAGTCTGTCCAAAGTAGAAAGTCTGCAAAGCGAACTCAATCGTATGCATCTTTTGTTAAAAGAAGGCGAGCGCAAACAGGATAGTATTAACGCCCGGGTTCAGATAGGGAAACAATTGTTGGCTGAGATCAAACCGTTATATCCGGGAATCACGGCCTGTTCGTTTTCGGAAACGGAAATATATCGGGATACACTACCGGAAAAAACAGCAATCGTAACCTTTTCGGCAATTGCCAACGCTCTAAAACCAGGCGATAAGAACAAAATTACCGAATGGATCCGTTCGCGTGTCAATAACGAAAAATCGAGAGTCTATTTTGAAATGGAAGCCCCTGTTAAAAAGGCCCGTTAAACTTTTAGCTGTTTTCGTATTTTCCTTTGTACCTTTGCAACTAGCAAAATGTAACCAATGAAATTTCAGGTAGTTTCCGAGTATAAGCCAATGGGTGATCAACCACAGGCTATAGACAAACTAAGTAATGGGGTGAATAGCGGTGAGCGGTATCAGACCCTTTTGGGGGTAACCGGTTCCGGAAAAACCTTTACAGTGGCCAATGTGATTCAGGAAGTGCAGCGACCAACGCTGGTACTGGCGCACAACAAGACACTGGCGGCACAGTTGTATTCGGAATTCAAGCAGTTTTTTCCGAACAATGCGGTAGAATACTTCGTGTCCTATTACGACTACTATCAGCCGGAAGCCTTTATACCCGTAACCGGAACCTATATTGAAAAAGATCTTTCGATTAACGACGAATTGGAAAAGATGCGTCTTAGTACGACTTCTTCCCTGTTGTCGGGTAGGAGAGACGTATTGGTGGTAGCTTCGGTATCCTGTTTGTATGGTATTGGTAACCCGGTGGAATTTCAGAAAAACGTAGTTTCCATCGAACAAAATCAGGTTATTTCCCGAACAAAACTATTACACCGTTTAGTACAGAGTTTATACGCGCGTACCGAAGCCGAATTTACGCCGGGTACCTTTCGGATAAAAGGAGATACGGTGGAAGTATATCCGAGTTATGCCGATGATCCGTTCCGAATCCACTTTTTTGGAGATGAAATTGAAGAAATCGAAGCCTTTGATCCGAAAACCGCACAGGTAATCGAAAAATACGACAAGCTAAATATCTATCCGGCCAATATGTTTGTAACGTCACCGGATGTGTTGCAAAATGCCATCTGGGAAATTCAACAGGATTTGGTCAAACAGGTTGATTATTTTAAAGAAATCGGAAAACACCTCGAAGCGAAACGTTTGGAAGAACGAACCAATTTCGATTTAGAGATGATCCGCGAATTGGGGTATTGTTCCGGTATCGAAAACTACTCCCGTTATCTGGACGGACGCGCACCGGGAACACGACCATTCTGTTTGCTGGATTATTTTCCGGACGATTTTCTGATGGTGGTCGACGAAAGTCACGTTACGATTTCTCAGGTACATGCCATGTATGGTGGCGACCGTTCGCGTAAGGAAAACCTCGTGGAATACGGATTCCGTTTACCTGCGGCGATGGACAACCGTCCGTTAAAATTTGAAGAATTTGAAAGCCTGCAAAATCAGGTAATATATGTATCGGCAACACCAGCCGATTACGAATTGCAAAAATCGGAAGGGATTTATGTCGAACAGATTATTCGTCCGACCGGTTTATTAGATCCGATAATTGAAGTACGGCCAAGTCTGAATCAGATTGATGATCTGATCGAGGAAATACAATTGCGTTGTGAAGCCGACGAACGCGTATTGGTAACCACACTAACCAAACGGATGGCGGAAGAATTGACCAAGTACTTAACTAAAGTGTCGATACGTTGTCGTTATATCCATTCGGAAGTGGATACGCTCGAACGGGTTGAAATCATGCAGGATTTGCGAAAAGGATTGTTTGATGTACTAATTGGAGTGAACCTGTTACGGGAAGGTCTGGATTTACCGGAAGTATCGCTGGTTGCCATTTTAGATGCCGATAAAGAAGGATTTTTGAGAAGTCACCGTTCGCTGACGCAAACCGTAGGACGTGCCGCTCGTAACGTAAACGGTAAAGCAATCATGTATGCCGATAAGGTAACCGACAGTATGCAAAAAACGATCGATGAGACCAATTACCGTCGTACCAAACAGATGAGCTATAACGATAAAAACAATATCGTTCCAAAAGGCCTGAATAAAAAGATTGAAAGCGCACTGATGAAAAATCAGTCGAGTTCCTACCAATATGAAGCAGCGGCCAAAGCGGCAGAACCGAATACGGCGTATATGTCGAAAACGGAAATCGAAAAGCTGATCCGCGAAAAACGCAAGGTTATGGAAAAAGCTGCAAAAGAACTGGACTTTATGCAGGCGGCCAAATTGCGTGACGAAATCAAAAGTTTACAGGAAAAAATATAAGTGTTTTGAAGAACGGCTAGTTATGCTGTTCTTCAAAAGCACAAATCAGAAAAGCCGGTTCGACCATTCGGTTCGGAGACTGTTCCATGGCTTTTAACGTCTTTCGGATTCCCATTGGGTTTAATCCCATTTTAATTCCGATTTCATTGATCATTTTAATTTCGCGTTCGTGTAAAACATTATCCACATGCATTAACAAAGCCAGGCGATAAAATTGCATTACGCGTTGGTGTTCGCTTTGAATCGGAATAATGGCAGCACGTTTTTTAAAAAGTTCCAGAAAGAGCGCTTTTTCAATGGCCAGTTCTTCGGCTACAATCGCTAAAAAATCGTATTCACTATCGTGGAGTTCGCCATCAACAATGGCAAAAGCAATCATTTCAGATAAAAGACTTATTCGTTCCTCACGGGTATTCATATCGGGTATTTTTTTGCAAAAATAAATTAAAATCAGTTTCAAAACAGAGACCGTTGATTTTATGTATCTTTGAACGATAATTTAGGACTATGACGAATAATGATATTTTTAAAAAGCTTCGCGTGGCATTGCAGTTACGTGATGATCAAATTGTGGAGATTTTAGAGCTGGTTGATTTCAGAATATCCAAAGGAGAGATTGGGAATTTTTTCCGCAATGAGGATCATCCGAAGTTTATGGAATGTGGCGATCAGGTATTGCGTAACTTCCTGAACGGATTGGTAATTCACCTGAGAGGAACAAAAGAGAATCCTAAAAATCCAATGGATGTACTGACGCAGAATAAAGAAGCGATCAAAACAGGAGGGAAACCGGAAGTAAAAGCGAAAGCGCCGCAAAAACCGGCTGCTAAAAAGCCAATGGGTAAAAAACCGGCATTTAAAGCGAAAAAGCAAGAACCAATAGTTGAAAAAGTCCGTTTTAAAAACGGAAAGAATAAAAACTCCTAATTTGAGTGTATTCGATACGTTGGATTACCTGAAAACGGGAAATGCACTACAGCAAAAAAGCTACAATCTTTTAACTGCGCATTCTGTTTTGGAACTGCTATCGGATTTTGATCCGATTCTGGTGGGAACCATTCCAATCGATATTGCGATTGAATCGAGTGATCTGGATATCGGTTGTTACTGGAAAGACAAAAACGGTTTTATAACGACGTTATACAAAGCATTTTCCGGATATCAGGATTACTCCTGTCAGGAGTTGGATAATGGCGCTATGGAAGCTATAGTGGCTAATTTCAGTATCGATGGCATCGCAATCGAAATCTTCGGACAAAATATTCCCACCCGGGAACAAAACGGTTACCGGCATATGTTGATCGAACACCGGATTTTACAGGTAAGGGGAGCAGCCTTTCGGGAAGCGGTTGTCGCTTTAAAAAAGAGCGGAATCAAAACCGAACCGGCCTTTGCCCAACTTTTACAAATTGAAGGCGATCCGTATCAGGGATTGTTGCAATGGGAACAAGATTCTGGAGTGTTATAAAATCCGGAAGTTACTACCTAACGTTTCCCATTTACCAAAAAAATAATCTAAAATTCAGAATAAAATAAAAGCCCGGATCAATTCGGGCTTTCTTTTTATGTCTCATTTTGTATTTGTAAATATTTTTTTACGATCTTTAAAAAAGTTAAAATTCGCAAAACAGAGATTTTTTTATACTATTTATTTTTATTCTTTCGTTTACTTGTAAATAATGCATTATTTTATTTGAGCATTATGATGCGTAATACGATTAATTGATAAATTCAAAGGCTGGTCACCCATTAAGCTCTATACAGCAGCCTAAAGCAATTTTGCACTGGGAGCATCTATCAACAATCATGAAAAAAAGTTTTTTATCAATTGGATTACTGCTGGCAGTTGTCCTCGGGGTATCTTCCTGTAGCAGCGAAGAAAGCGTTGTAAAAGAATCAGTTGTCCGCAAAGAGCGAACTGCAGACATGCTGGAATTTGAAACAGCGTTAAAAAGTTATGCTAAAGAGAAAAATGCATTGCGAATTGCTAAAGGCGATACCGCTACTTTGGATGCCAATATGGCTAAAGTTTCCGAAAAGTTTTTATTGATTTCCGGTTATAAAGAGTCGGACATTCAAAATAAAGAGGGCTCCGGATCTACAGCCGTTATATCGATGGCTTTAAAAGCGTATGCACAACAAACAGCAATTAGTAAATAACTTAAACCGAATTAACATGAAAAAAATATTTGTTTTACTACTAGTGTGTATGGGGTTAAGTACATATGCCCAAAAGACCTTATATATTTTTAACTTTTCAAGCTATAGCGTTGAGGTAGGATCGCTTTATACCGAGTCGAATACCGGAGGATATCCTTGGTTTATAAATAATCAGGCTACGGGAATTACAATTGCACCGGGAGACACTTTTACGCTGGAAAATACGACAAGTACAACGCGATTCCCTTTTGATTCACCGAACTCGTCACCGTATATTGATAGCTGGAAACGCATACAAATGTCCGGCGGTTCGTGGACAACAATGACAGCAGCAAATGTTTATGCGGCCTATGGTAACGGACAACGTTTTCATACCATAAAATTCGATGTACAACCTGATCTGAGCGGTGGTTATATTGGTAATGATACACCGGATTTCAGAGTAGAGGGAGGACCGGATATGCCGAATGGTATTCCGACCTGGGAAGCGATATATTATGAAAATACCGACCCGTTAAATCCGGGACTGATTGATTATGTGATATTGATCAGTGATATTTAAAATAAAAAAGCCTGAGTTTTAAAACTCAGGCTTTATAATTATATAACTTTTTTTATCAATTATGATAAAGCAGCTTTTACTTGATCAGCAGCTTCCTGGAATTCTACCGCTGATAAAATTGGCATACCGGAATTGTCGATCAATTCTTTTGCAATTTCAGCGTTAGTTCCTTGTAAACGAACGATGATCGGCACTTTAATGCTGTCACCCATGTTTTTATAAGCATCTACAACACCCTGAGCAACACGGTCACAACGAACGATACCACCAAAGATGTTAATTAAGATTGCTTTTACGTTTGGATCTTTTAAGATAATACGGAAAGCTGTTTCCACACGTTTTGCATCAGCAGTTCCTCCTACGTCAAGGAAGTTAGCCGGCTCAAAACCTGCATGTTTGATTAAGTCCATAGTAGCCATTGCTAATCCGGCACCGTTAACCATACATCCTACGTTACCGTCAAGGTCAACATAGTTTAATCCTACTTCTTTTGCTTCTACTTCAATAGCGTTTTCCTCACGGATATCACGCATTTCAGCATAAGCTTTCTGACGGAATAAAGCGTTGTCGTCTAAAACAACTTTCGCATCTACCGCTAAAATTTTATTATCGGAAGTTTTTAAAACCGGGTTGATTTCGAATAGGGAAGCATCAGCACCTACATACGCATCGTATAAAGCGGCTACGAATTTTACCATATCTTTAAAAGCATCACCGGATAAACCTAAGTTAAAAGCGATTCTTCTAGCCTGGAAACCTTGTAAACCTACAGCAGGGTCGATTTCTTCTGTAAAGATTAAGTGAGGTGTTTTTTCTGCCACTTCTTCGATATCCATACCACCTTCGGTAGAATACATGATCATGTTGCGTCCTTTACCTCTGTTTAATAAAACAGACATATAAAATTCTGAAACTTCACTTTCACCAGGATAGTAAACATCTTCCGCAACCAATACTTTGTGTACTTTTTTTCCTTCCGGCGGAGTTTGCGGCGTTACTAAATCCATTCCGATGATTTGCCCGGCAATTTCCTGAACTTGCTCCAGGTTTTTAGCCAACTTAACACCACCACCTTTTCCACGACCACCGGCGTGAATTTGTGCTTTGATTACATGCCATCCGGTTCCGGTTTCGGCAGTTAGTTGTTTTGCTTTTGCTACAGCTTCCTCGGCATTGTTAGCAACATAACCACGTTGTACTCTAACACCGTGACTAGCTAATATTTCTTTACCTTGATATTCGTGTAAATTCATAATTGGATACGTTTAGCTTTATTATAAAGTGCCACAAAAATAGCAAACTTGATTTAAAGTGCCTAATTAAATTTAGATGAGTTTACGATTATTGAATTAAAAA
>NZ_JASLCE010000037.1 GCF_030146175.1 Flavobacterium sp.
TGGAACTGAAAATCGAAGACGATGGAAGAATGTTTCCGGTAACCGATAGTTCGCAAACCATAATCGACTGTTTTCAACAGGCTGTGAAAAAACTAGGAATCGATGTACTGACCGGACAAAGCGTACAATCGCTTTTTCGAGGGGAAGACTATTGGAAAGTCGAAACGACACGTGATACGTTTAAAGCGTCAAAAATAGTAATGGCAACGGGTAGCAATCCAAAAATGTGGGAAATGATGGAAACCTTAGAGCATTCCATTGTGCCACCGGTACCGTCTCTTTTTACCTTTAATATTAAAGATCCCAGAATTAAAGATTTGATGGGTGTTTCGGCTCAGGCGACTGTCAAAGTAAAAGGTAGTAGGTTACAGGCTTCTGGTCCGTTATTGATCACACATTGGGGAATGAGTGGTCCCGGAATCTTACGACTTTCAGCCTGGGGTGCCCGCGAATTATTTGCTAAAAATTACCAGTTTGTACTACAGGTAAACTGGTTAAATGATCTCGATTTTGAAGAAACGGCTGAACTACTTCGTGAACTCAAAATTGAACACGCTAAAAAGATAATTACAAAAAAATCACCATTTGATTTCCCGAACCGTTTATGGGAAAGTCTTGTATTGGCTTCCGGAATTACGGAAGCAACCAAATGGGCCGATTTGTCCCGTAAGCAACTGGATAATCTTACCGAACAATTGGTAAACGGTCAGTATCATGTAAACGGGAAAAGCACCTTTAAAGAAGAATTTGTAACCGCCGGAGGAGTCGATTTAAAAGAGATTAATTTTAAAACGATGGAAAGTAAAATCCTGCCCGATTTGTATTTTGCAGGTGAAATTCTGGATATAGATGCGATTACTGGAGGGTTTAATTTTCAAAATGCCTGGACTGGCGGATTTCTTGTGGCTAAAAACTTCTCAAATTGACATTTTAATAATCAAAATTGTGAGAATTATTTTTATTTTTAACACATAAGATGTGTTAGAATAAAGATTTATGCCCCTAAAACCCGTTTGCAGGTTAATCCTGTTAGTATTTCTATTGCCTTACAGTATTGTAATGGCGCAAAATGTCACTTTAAAAAACTTTAAACAGAAAAATGGACTGCCCAGTAATGAGGTCTACGATATTTTTCAGGATAAAAATGGCGTCATGTGGTTTGCGACCGATCGGGGATTGGCCAATTACAATGGATCAAAATTTAAAAAGTTCGAACTCAAAGACGGATTAACCGATATTACGGTCTTCGATTTTTTTCCTCAGGAAAACGGTCAGGTATGGTGTACAACCTTTAATGGCAAACTGTTTTATTTTAAAAACGGATCTGAAAAATTTATACCCTATCGGTACAATAACGTTATTGAGAATTATTTAAAAGAAAAAAAACTATCCGGATCTTTAATCATTTCTTTAGCTGTTGATGCTCAAAACACCTTACATTTTTTTATGGCTTCCGGTTTTTATCTTAAAATCGATCAGAAAGGCACTCTTACGTGTATCTCAAAAATCAAACTTCCAACGGAAGAACCGCGGTATTTTCACTATCAAAAAATTAATAAAAAACAAGGAATCGAATATTTTTCAGAACAAAAATCAGCGTTTCCACCGTATGTCGGGATAAAAGAATCCGTAAAAAGATTTTTCAGTTTTAAGGATGTTAAGGTCGTATACTCGGAAAGATCGGTGTGGATTTACCCAAAAAATAAAAATCCATTTCTTATTTCGGGTGAAAAATCCGAACCGCTGGAAAGTGGCGAATATGACGCTGATCATTTCTGGATCAGTTACAGAGGGAAGGGAATATTTGTATACGATACAAACGGAACTGTTGTAAAAAGAGGTCTTAATGGTCATTCCGTCTCAAGAGTTTTTAAAGATAATTTCAATTCGCGATGGTTTTCAACAGTTGATGGAGGTGTTTTTTACGAACAGGAAGAAAAAATAGCCAAAAATATACTAAAAGGAACGTATGTACATTCCTTAACCCGTAATGAGGATGGAGAACTGTTTATAGGTTGCTATAATGGCGATGTTTATAAAAGAAACAAAAAAGGAGTACTGGTATTGTTACATCGCGGATTGACAAACAAACCGGCAATTGTACAATATTATAAAGCTGAAAAATGTACCTATTATATGGTGGATGAGACACTTTATACGGACACGGGGAAAAAAATGATTTGTACCGGAGGCGTTTTAAAAGCATCGGATGATACGCCGGTACCGATTATCTCGCGCTTTGGCCTCTTGAATGTAATTGAAGATGTACAGGTTCGTAAAGTAGACACTTTACTGTTTCGAATACATGATGTTTCGGAACATGACGGGAATTATTATTGCGCTTCGATGAAAGGGATCAAAGTGAGTAAGGGTGGAAAAAAATACGTTGCGATAAATAATCGGCTACTCAATTACCGATTTGATGACATGGATTATGAACCGGAACGAAAAGTTTTTTATCTCGCCAGTTTGGGTGTCGGAGTGGTGGTTTACAATCCGCATACGGGTAAGACAATCTATATTGACAAATCAAAAGGATTGTCGGACGATTTGGTGACGGAAGTATATATAGAAGATAAAAATACCATTTGGGCTTGTACCAACTATGGACTCAACAGGATTACATTTGATAAAGATGGTACATTTAAGGTACGCTATATTACAGCATCTGATGGTTTGTCGGAAAACCAGATCCGTGATGTCGAAATTGTGAACGATACCATATATGTGGCTACCGCTAATGGTTTGTGTAGCATCGCAAAAAACAATTTTGAAGCAATTTTTGACAAGAGAAAATACTTTCTGCGATTAAGTTCAATAGCGGTTAATAACACTGTTTTGGACACGCCAACAAAACAATTGGCATTGTCGTACGATAAAAACCAGCTCGATTTTTGGATTGAATCGGTTGCCTATGGCAGAAAAGAACAGGTATATCGGTACAAATTAAAAGGATTGCATGAGAATTGGAATTATACCAGCGATCGCAAAATTGCCTACGAATTTATTCCACCGGGACATTATGAATTACAGGTACAGGTTTTGGAAGACAACCGTCTTTTTTCGGATGAGATGGTTCGTTTGCCCATTACGGTTCGGAATCCTTTCTGGACAACCTGGTGGTTTATTATTATAGTAATAGCGGGATTGACAGCATTGATTTACCTGTTTTTCAGAATTCGGGTGCTAAGCTATAATAAAGATATTATCCGGGAACTATTGCGATTATGGGTGCGGAAGATCAAAAAGAAAGAAAAGTATTTTGTTTTTAAAGAACAAGGCAAGGAAATACGGATACCAACCAATACCATTTTATATGTCAAATCCTCCGGAAACTATATGGATATTGTTACCGAAGAAAAAGTATACGTCATGCGATGTAAAATAGGTGATTTTATCAGTAAAGTACCCGATCCGTTGGAGTTTTTAAGAGTGCATCGTTCGTATATCATACGAATTGACAAGGTGGAGCAGAAAACCAAAAAAACGGTATTTATCAAAAAACAGGAAATTCCGGTTGGTGAAACCTATCTCGAAGAACTGGATAAAATCGTTTTTTAAAATAAAGATCTAATAATGAATAAGATACTATCCCGAAATAAAAGGTGTTTGTAAAACAGGAAAAAGACTAAAGGCGGTTTTGTCACTATTTAAGATGTTGTTTGTCACAAAATGCGATTTTTAAAGAGTTTTAGTTGGCGATGCAAATAGTTTTGCAGCAGTAACCTTTAAAACTTTTTTATGAAAAAAACAGCATTACTATTCTGTGCTTTTTTACTCTTAATGAGTACAAACCTGTTTGCAGCCCTAACGGGGAACTTGCAATTTTCTCCGGCTTTAGGTACTTCAATCGTGGTTTATCCGAACAGTACGGTAAATCCAGCGAATTATGAGGTACGAATTTCCGTTTCGTCCTATTCCAATACGTTTTGTGCGGGAACTTTCTCGCTCACATTAGAACGTAGAAATGTTACTGGTGGTACATCAGGAACCTGGGGTACTGTTGTGCCAAATACCGCATTTCCTAATCTAGGGGTTGTGGAATCGTATTCCGGAACCTGTATGATTTATCAGGCACATAATACCAAATTTGAATATCGGGTTAAAATTGTATTCAATCCTACCGGAGCATCAGGAACAACGTGTGCTACTATGGCTAATGAAACGAAAACGACCAATGAAGGAAGTGTTCAGGTAAAACCAAAAGCAGTACCGGATTTTACTGTAAACGGTATAGCCATTCCGGCCGATGCTTCGCCAATAGGTATTTGTTTATCGCAAACATTGTATATGCATGCAGGAATCACAGCCAACGAATCCGATTATTTTATGGGGGTAACCGAATCTAACCGTTGGTGGGAAAGTACCGGAAATTTAAGCTGGGGTGGATGGTTTGCCGGTCAGGCTCCTGATTATATCCCGGTACAGGACAAAATGTTGCAAAACATATCTTATTTTACAGCACCAACACCCGCTCAGGTTACAGCGAGTCCGTCGTTAGTGATTTTAAAAAGCGGAACATTACAAAGTCCGCCATCTTTAGCGGGACAAGATCGTTATTATCGTCTTCAGATCTGTGTGGGTGAACCGGAATGGACTTGTAAAATGGTTTTAGTTCGTTTGGATGCAGGTTGTAGAACGGCAACAGTAGTTGGAGTAGCCGAAGGAGAGATTGTAAAAGATTTGTTAAGTGAAGAAGCTACCAGTGGGACTAAATTATTCCCGAACCCGGTAAAAGACATCGTGAAAATTGATACGAAAGAAAAAGTAATGAGCTATAGAATTTACGATTTAAGCAATACTATTGTAAAAGCAGCGGAGAACAAAAAAGGAAGTGATCTTCAACAAGTAGACCTTAATGATCTTCAACAAGGCTTGTATGTTATCGAAATCACTACTGAAAAAGGAGTGGAAAGACATAGAATTATAAAAGAATAATAAATTAGAAAACCAAAAAAAGCCTGTCGGATGTAATTATATCCGACAGGTTTTGTCGTTTTGTAGCGGTTGCATTTGAGGGTGTTTATTCTCGAATAGAATCAAACGATTTTTAAAAATAAAAACAAGCAAAAATACCGTCCCAAAAAAAATAGGGTTTGTAAAATAGAAAAATATAGAATATTGATTTCGTCACTATTTGGGATAGTATTCGTCACAAATCGCGATTTTACTGGTGTTTTTTGTGTTTGATGCCAATAGTTTTGTGGTATCAACTTTAAAAACCTAAAACATGAAAAAAATTATTTTTAATGTAAAATCCGGGGCATTAATGTGCTGTATGTTTTTAATTACTGCTCTTTCGTCTAATGCGCAAACCTTTACTTTAGGGACGACAAATGCACTAAGTATGCCGGCTCCAACAACTGCCGGAAGTCCGGTTACTTATACGTATAATGTAACCATACCGTATTTTGCAAATCAATTAACCGGAACGTTTACCGTTACACAGGGAACCACTAGTGTGCCTTACACTTGTGGTGCGACTTATTTTAAAGAGTTAATTGTGTCTAATGCTTCCGGGTATGTAAACTCAACAACCAATAGTAATACAGTAACAATTCCCGGACCTATGCCGGTAGGGATCAATAGCTATACGGTGAATGTATGGTGTCGAAATAGCGCACCGGATTTACCAAGCATACTTAAAACAACCTATAATATTAAGGTTATAGTAACCAGAGAAGCGGCTCCATCTGTTAATTTAAGTTTTGCACCCTACTGTAAATACACACCAAATACGAATCCGCCTCTATATAGCGGGGCTATTGGATTTAATGTTACAGGTAATTATACAAACGGGAGTAAGCTATATTTAAGAGTTTCCAACTTGTTAAATACGTGTGGACTGGATGAGAAATTAACCAATTTTGCTTTTGGAGCAGCAACAGCTACAATAAATCCGGCTGTAAGTTTTTACGATTGTGTTTCGAGTTCAACTTATACCATTAAATTGGTATATAAAGCAACAAGTATTTCGGGGACACCTATTACGCAAATTGTAAGTAGTGGAAGCATTGGGTGGACAGACTATAGTTGGGCTAAGACATTTAGAACATGCTTAAATAAGCTGGAGCCACAACCTCAGGATCCAGTATTCGTGCAAAAGGCTACAGAAAACATGACGGTTGATACGGCCGATAGTAAAAAATACAACGTATATCCAAACCCAACCAACAGTGATCTGAATATCGCACCTGCCGATGGTAAAGAGATCCGTAGTGCTAAAGTGATCGATCCAAGTGGATTTGTATACGAATCCAGAGCATTCCGCAATGGAAAAGGAGAACAGTCGATCAATCTGAGTCATTTAAAACCAGGTATCTATTTTGTAGAGATCGAAACCAACGAAGGTGTGTTTGTAGAAAAAGTAGTGAAAAACTAAATAACGTTAAAAACGATTTAGAGCTTGTCGTTTTTATCGCAAACCTGTCAGGATGTAAAATGCCTGACAGGTTTTTCTGTTTTGTCAAAAAAAGATTATTTATTATTGAAAAAGAATGTTTCAAAAAGTGGGATTTGTGTTTTTATATCACAAAAGTCAAATTACGTCACTATTTTATATATAATTCATCACAAAATGCGATTTAAGTAATGCTTTTTAAACTTTAAAAAGCATTTTTGTTTGAATAACCTTAAAAACATTTTATGAAAAAAACAACATTACTTCTTTGTGCATTTTTACTCTTTATGAGTACAAATCTGTTTGCGGCTTTAACGGCCAACATGCAATTTTATCCGGCATTGGGTACATCGATAACGGTATATCCAAACAGTACAGTTTATCCGGCTTATTATGAAGTTCGAATTACCGTTTCGTCCTATTCCAATACATTGTGTTCCGGTACCTATTCGTTAGCTTTAGAGCGTAGAGATATGACAACCGGTACCGGTCTTTGGGGAAGTGTAACTCCCGATTCGTTATTTCCTAATCCGGGAGTAGTAAGTTCTTATTCCGGAACCTGTATGATTCATCAGGTACACGGGACAAAATACGAATACCGCGTTAAGGTGGTTTTTAATCCAACGGGTAATGCAGGAACGACTTGTGCTACTATGGCCAATGAAGAAAAATATACCAGTATCGGTACTGTTGTGGTAAAAAAGAAAGCAGTTCCGGATTTTACAATAAACGGAATGACTGTTCCTGCTGATGGTTCGCCGATGAGTATTTGTGCATCGGTATTAAATTTGGATGCTGCTATTACGGCTAATGAGTCGGATTATTTCTTAGGAGTATCCGAATGTAACCGTTGGTGGGATAGAACCGGAAATTTAGAATGGGGCGGATGGTTTCCTGGTCAGGCTCCAAATGGTATCCCGGTACAAAGTACAATGCTTTTGAGTCCTAATTATTTTACGGCACCTACACCTACTCAGGTACAATCGAATCCGGCATTGGCAATCTTAAAAGGAGGAACCATTCAGAGTCCGGCGAATTTTGCTGGACAGGACCGTTATTATCGTATAAGTGTTTGTGTGGGCGAACCGGAATGGAATTGTAAAACAGCTCTGGTTCGGGTAGATCCGAATTGTAGAATGGCATCGGTAATAGAAATAGCCGATTCGGATGTTATGGATCAATTCCTTAGTGAAGAAAATACAGCCGGAATGAAGTTGTTCCCGAATCCGGTAAAAGACGTCGTAAATATTACTACCAAAGAAAAAGTGTCCGGTTATACTATATATGATTTAAGTAATACCATCGTAAAAACGGAGCTAAACAAAAAAGGTAGCGATCTTCAGCAATTGGATCTTAGTAATCTTAAACAGGGATTGTACGTTATTGAAATCACAACGGAAAAAGGCGTGGAAAGACATAAAATTATAAAAGAATAATAAGAATATAACACATAAAAAGCCTGTCGGAATCATATTCCGACAGGCTTTATTTTTTTACAGATTTGTGTTTATTCGCGTCCGCCGTCGAGTTTGTCCTGCCATTCTTTTAATTCCTGCCATTTTCCTTCGTACGCCATTCGGGCTTGTCGCGGCCATGTTGTCGGATTATGCATGGCAAAACGTTCGCCGGCCTTATGCAGAATCTCATTACAACGGTCTACCGAAGTTTCCGATAATGCTTTCCAGGAAAATATCCCCGAAGTGTTAAATAATTCTTCGATTTTAGGTCCGACACCTTCGATGATTTTCAGATCGTTTTCGGTAATTTTTTTACCCAGTACCGAAGCGGCCAACTCGGCATTAAAAGGTTCAATTATAGGAGTGGCGGCAAATCCTAAAGAGGAACCCTGACGTTTTAGAGCATCCAGTTCGGCTGCAAGTGTTGCGGATTTAGACCGGCAATTATCCAGGTCAATTTGTAATTGTTTGGAATTCTGATTACCCGTTGCGGATGATTTACCAAGTAAATAACCTAATAACGCACAGATTAGACCTGTTATGGCTGGGATGAGTATACATGGTGCATTCATATGTGGATGGTGTTAGATTAGTGAATCGTGATTACGGTACGTCTGTTTTTGGCCTGTCCTTCTTTGGTTGCATTGCTTTGCAACGGATTGTCCGAGCCTTTGGAATTGCTGTTGATTTTATCCGGAGCGACGCCATTTTGGATAAGGTAATTTTTAGCAAAATCAGCACGTTGTTGCCCAATATGGATATTGGTTTCGCGATTGCCGACATTGTCTGTATAACCGACGACATCCAGTTTCGCATTTTCCACATGATCGATATAATGAATCATATTCGCTATTTTCTGACGGTCGGTTTCGGTCAGGGCGATCTGCGTTTGACCGGTGTCAAAATAGAGTGTCAGCGGATCGGAATTTAATTGTGTTTTAATAGCTTGCCAGTCTGTTTCCGGCTTGGTTTCGGAAGTAGGTTTGATGAGGTCGAAAGTAACCGGTCCGAGAAGTGTTTCGTTCTGAACCATTATAGCATCACTAATAACACCATTGATTTCAATTTTAGCGGAAGGAATTCCCTGAGCAATAAAATAATTTTTGACATCATTAGCCCGCGCATAACCCAGATTTGGGAAAATAGAATTATTGACTTCGTCTTTACGGGTAAAACCGGTGATCTTTAAGGTAGCTGTATTCTTTTCGAAAAAAGCCTTTAGCGAATTGGTAGCGAGCGTGATCGAATCGTCAATAGGTAGTAATTTTTTAAAATCGTTCTTTAAAAAATTAAAATTGTTCTGTGTGGTAAAATGAAAATCGTTGCTGTTCAGGGCAAACGGATAGGTCGGATGGAGTGCGGTACTGTCCGGGCTGAGAATAACTGTCTTGTCTTTTTTAAGACAGGCAGTGCCACAGGGGACGCAACAAAATTGATGGTATAAAAAACAACCGATAATTAAGGTTGCCAGTATACCAAGAAGGTAAGTAGCTTTTTTTGACATATCGATCAAATTTGATTATATTCTCAAATTTAACCAAAAAAGTCTTTTATTTATTTGTTTTTAGTTAAAAAATACAGTGTAATGTTAATTAAGTTGCCATATGCTTGCGTTTAACACGCCTGCAAAAGTAACCCAGGCGAGATAAGGAAGTAACAGGTAGCCGGCTATTTTGTTGATCTTTTTAAAAGAAAGATAGGTTTCATAGATGATCAGCCATAATAATACCAATTCGACTAAGGCTAATAAAATATTGTGGAGTCCGAAAAACAAATACGACCACAAGGCATTTAATCCCAATTGAATGGCAAAGAACAATAAGGCTCTTTTAACAGCATCGCGTTCAAAATCGATACGATTCCAAACCAGTCCGGCGGCAATTCCCATTAAAATATAAAGCGTGGTCCATACCGGAGGAAACAACCAGTTGGGCGGATTAAACGATGGTTTTACCAAAGTAGGATACCAGGTTTCAATACTGCCACGGGTTACAATTCCGGAAAAATAACCTACCACCAGACAGGTTACCACGATCATTAATATACGGGTGATGTTTTTCATACTCCAAAAATAAGCGAATTCCGGCAATTTTTTCCAATTGATCGCTATTTCAAAAAAAGTATCTTTGCGTAAATTTTTAAGGATATGTTTTTAGAAAAAGATTTTGTTTACAACGGAACGTTGGATGGTGTGAAAAACGGGAGTTTCGAATGGAGTGCGCCCAGTAATATCGCTCTGGTAAAATACTGGGGGAAAAAAGAACACCAGATTCCGGCCAATCCGTCGGTGAGTTTTACACTTAATAATTGTAAAACCATCACAAAAATGTCTTTTTCTAAAAAAGAATCCACTACCGATTTTTCGTTTGATCTGTTATTTGAAGGGAAAGAAAAAGAATCCTTTAGACCGAAAATCCAGAAGTTTTTCGAGCGAATTGAGACGTATTGTCCGTATCTGAAAAACTACCATTTTGTTATTGATACCTTAAACACCTTTCCGCATAGTTCGGGTATTGCTTCGTCGGCTTCCGGAATGGCGGCATTAGCGATGAATATCATGAGTCTGGAAAAGACCTTACATCCACAAATGGAAGAGGCCTATTTTTATAGTAAAGCGTCATTTCTGGCGCGTTTGGGATCGGGAAGTGCCTGCCGAAGCGTAAAAGGGAATGTTGTGGTTTGGGGGATGCATAAAGAAATTGAAGGGAGTTCCGATTTGTTTGGAGTGGAATTTCCGGGAACGGTTCATAAGAATTTTGAAAACTATCAGGACACGATATTGTTGGTTGACAAAGGTGAAAAACAAGTATCGAGTACGGTTGGACACGATTTGATGCACAATCATCCGTATGCCGAAAAGCGATTTGAACAGGCGCATGTTAATCTGTCGCAAATCAAAAATATCCTGGAGACAGGCGATGTGGATAACTTTATTAAAATCGTGGAAAGTGAAGCGCTCACGTTACACGCTATGATGCTCACTTCCATGCCGTATTATATCCTGATGAAACCCAATACGCTGGAAATCATCAACCACATCTGGAAATACAGAAATGAAACCGGAATACCGGTGTGTTTTACACTCGATGCCGGAGCAAACGTACACGTCTTATATCCGGAATCGGTAAAAGAAAAAGTATTGGCATTTATTCAGCAGGAATTAGTTGGCTATTGTCAAAACAGTCAGTACATTTGTGACGAAATCGGAAAAGGAAGCGAAAAGATCAATTAAAACTTTTTTTCACTACCTTTATACTAGATTTAGCGGTAAACCGTTTCTAAAGCAGGAAATACGTATATGAAAGGACCACTTTTTTACTCGAAAATTTTACTCTTCGGAGAGTATGGTATTATCAAAGATTCCAAGGGGTTATCCATCCCGTATAATTTTTATAACGGAGCCTTAAAAATAGCCGAAAACCCAACTTCGGAATCGATAAAATCAAATGCAGCTTTACAACGTTTTACAGCCTATCTGGAAGATCTTCAGGAAGAAAACCCGGAATTGGTAACCTTTAATATGGAAGCCTTAAATGCCGATGTGGCTCAGGGCATGTATTTCGATTCCAGTATTCCGCAAGGGTATGGAGTAGGAAGTAGCGGTGCTTTGGTGGCGGCTATTTATGATAAATATGCCAATCACAAAATTACCGTATTGGAAAACCTCACGCGTGAAAAATTACTGCAGTTAAAAAATATCTTTGCCCAGATGGAATCCTTTTTCCACGGAAAAAGCTCCGGATTGGATCCGCTAAACAGCTATTTGAGTCTGCCTATATTGATCAATTCCAAAGATCATATCGAACCAACCGGTATTCCGTCACAAAGTACCGAAGGTAAAGGAGCGGTATTCCTGATCGACTCTGGAATTGTAGGCGAAACCGCACCGATGGTGAATATCTTTATGGAAAACCTAAAAGATCAGGGTTTCCGTAAAATGCTAAAAACACAATTCGTAAAATATACCGATGCCTGTGTGGAAAACTTCCTGCACGGCGATGTGAAATCCTTATTTTCCAATACCAAAAAATTATCGAAAGTAGTGCTGAACAACTTTAAACCGATGATTCCGGAACAATTCCACCAGGTATGGCAAAAAGGGATCGATACCAACGATTACTACCTGAAATTATGTGGCTCCGGTGGCGGTGGCTACATACTTGGATTTACTCAAAATCTGGAAAAAGCTAAAGAATCCTTAAAAGATTATAAGTTAGAGGTTGTTTATCAATTCTAATTTATAACTTTTCGGTCGGAAAATTCCGCGGACGATAAATTAATAGCCTAAACCATGCTTACCCGTAAATCCAAATTGACTTTGATGAAGATCCTCAGTTTGTTTTCTGTGGTACGCGGGTATAATATTCCGATTATTGTATTGGCGCAATACCTGTCGTCGATCTTTATTTTGGCCAAAGATGAACGCGCATTGGATGTGATTCTGGATTGGCGTTTGTTTATTCTGGTGTTTGTATCGACGCTAACGATTGCTTCCGGATATATTATCAATAATTTTTACGATGCACAGAAAGACCTGATCAATCGTCCGAATAAATCGATGTTGGACCGATTGGTAAGTCAGCAAACCAAGTTAAAAGTTTACTTCGGACTAAATTTTCTCGCAACAGGTCTGGCATATATCATATCCTGGCGGGCGGCTTTCTTTTTTGCAGCCTATATTTTTCTGATCTGGTTTTATTCGCACAAGCTTAAAAAATACCCGATTGTCGGAAATCTGACAGCGGCTGTCCTTGCGGTAATGCCGTTTTTCGGAATATTGCTGTATTTTAAAAACTTTTACCACGTAATTTTTGCCCATGCGGGATTTCTTTTTCTATTGATCCTGATTCGTGAAATGATCAAAGATCTGGAAAATATCAAAGGGGATTTGGCATCCGATTATCAGACCATTCCGGTTCGTTTCGGAACAAACGTATCCAAAAAAATGATAACGGCTTTAACGATAGCAACGGTTATTCCGGTGTTTATCCTGGTCGAAAAATACGATGTAGGCTATATGGATATTTACTTTTATATAGCATTGATCATCTTGATGTACTTTATCCGGTTATTATGGAAATCGGAAACCCGGGAAGAATATGTTCAGTTGCATATCATCTTGAAAACGCTTATTGTAGCCGGCGTTTTCTGTATTGTACTAATTGAACCTGCGGTTTTGGTAAACGGAAAAAAACTACTGGCCGGACTATAACAATCTTTCAAAATACTTTTTTAACACACAAAGAGATAAATAGTATCTTTGCAAAAATTTTTTAGCGAAATGAATAACGGAAAAGGAAATAATAAAAGAGGTTCTTCCAACGGCAAACCGGGTTTTGGACCAAAGAAATCAAATGCGGCAGGGAAACCGAATTTTAAAAAAGACGATAGAAAAAGTAATTTCTCAAAACCGAAACCGGACTTTGAAAAAAAGCCGAAAGCGCCTAAAACAGCAGCTTCGGATGATATCCGTCTGAATAAATATATTTCTAATTCCGGCGTTTGTTCTCGTAGAGACGCTGATATTTATATCCAATCGGGGAATGTAAAAGTGAATGGAGAGGCGATTACCGAAATGGGATATAAGGTAAAACCGGGCGATGTGGTTAACTTTGACGGAACGGTGATTACACCGGAGAAAAAAGAATACATTTTGCTAAACAAGCCAAAAGGATTTACGACGGCTGGCGATGGCGACGGAAATACGACAAATGTGTTGGATTTGGTACGCAATGCGACCAAAGCAAAATTACAGGCAGTTGGACGTATGGATAAAAGTACAACCGGATTGTTATTGTTTACAAACGATTCGGATATGGTACGTAAATTTACGGCACCAAACCAGCGTTCGTCAAAAGTATACCAGGTAACGCTGGATCGTAACTTGAAGTTCGAAGATCTTGAAAAAATCCAAAAAGGACTTACGATCGACAATTTTAGAGTGTATGTAGAGGAGATTTCGTATATCGAAAACGAACCGAAAAGTGAAATCGGCTTAAAGATGAAAACGTCCAATGTAAAAGTTGTACGTTCTATTTTCGAGCATCTGGAATATGATGTGATTAAAGTAGACCGTGTTGTTTTTGCCGGACTAACCAAGAAAAATTTGCCTCGTGGAAACTGGCGTTTTCTGACCGATCAGGAAATTATAAACCTTAAAAATATATAAATCCACAATCCTGAAGCTTGCTTCGGGATTTTTTTACCGTACTAATGACACCAGAAACATTACAATCGATTGCTTTTCGTTGGTTTGAAGCGTTCAATACCAAGCAACTTGACAAATTATTATCGCTTTATGATGAGGAAGCGCAGCATTTTAGCCCGAAATTAAAAATCCACCAACCGGAAACAAAAGGATTGGTTGTGGGAAAAGAGGCTATGCGTGCCTGGTGGCAGGATGCATTCAATCGTTTGCCAAGTTTGCATTATAAAGTGACATCGTTAACGGCTAATTCCGATCGTATCTTTATGGAGTATATTCGTCAGGTAGAAGGAGAAGACGATATGTTGGTTGCCGAAGTGCTCGATGTGAAAAATGGAAAAATAATCGCTTCGCGTGTATACCACGGATAAAATAAAAGTCCCGTCATTGGCGGGACTTTTATTTTATGCGGTCTTCAGATTTCCCATTGAATATATCATACATGGCAATGGCTACGATGCCTAATACATTTAGGGTTGTAGTTCCTAAAAGAATGGTTAAGACGTTGTCGGATAAACAGTAGCTGTTATTATTGGCTGTCAAAATCGAACCAACTTTCCATAACCAGTAGCTTACAATTAATGAAGACCAAATTGCTAAGTATATCCGAAGGTTGGTGTTAATCGAATACCTTTTGTTTTTTAAAGCATTACAAGTGTATTTGAGATAGTTTTTCTGATTCTTAAATGTTTCTTCTTCTTTTTTTGATTTATCATCGGTGTCGTTTGATTCCGAAACGATGTAATTCAAATTATTTTTTAAATCAGACGGCATATTTATCCAAGTTGTTTTTTCTGATTTTGTTTTAAAAGGTATTTATAGTGTTCTTTTATGTAGGTATCGGGTATTTGCAAGGAAAAGTAATCATTGTTTTTTATCGTATTCCATACGCACGACCAGGGAGAGTCTTCCTGATGGGTTTTGGCACTTAGTTCGATACCGTTGTATTGACCGTAGACTTCCCATATTTTGTCGAGAAAGTTTTCATCTTCCTTGTTACCTAAGGTGGGGGTTCCGTTGTATTTTTCGATTGGAGCGTTTCCATATCTTTTGTAGCGATGGTAGAGGCTGGGAATTACCGGGCCATATTTCCAGGCTTCCGGGTTTTCGTCTATTAGGGCGTTGTCTGTAATTCCGAGATACCAGCCATGAGCGATGTAGACCAGTTTGATTAGTTTCATGGGGGTTATGTTTTTGCCATCGCTATAGTTGGCTAGGAAGTAGTTGGCTATTTGTTTTGGACTGTACATGGCTTATATAAGTTAGATAACTAAGGTACGATTTATGCTTAGGGCTATAGCATTATTAATCAATTTGACTTCCGTTTTACCTCACAAGACCTCAAAATTAATAAGTATGGATTGATATAAAAAAGAGGTTGTCTTAAATAGACAACCTCTTTTCGTTTAGTTTTTCAATAGTTTGTTACCATTGTTCAAACCGCGTTTGTTGAGTAGCGGTGTGATATTGGGTTCTTCGCCACGGAATTTTTTATAAAGGATCATTGGATCTTCTGTTCCTCCTTTTTCAAGGATGTATTTACGGAAGGCTTTGGCTTTTTCCTGATTGAATAGCGAAGTGCTTTTAAAGGCTTCAAACGCATCGGTATCCAAAACTCCGGACCAGATATAGCTATAGTAACCGGCCGAATAACCACCGGCAAAAACATGGTTAAAATACGTACTTCTGTAACGTGGAATAATAGAATTGATCAATCCGATTTTCTTCATGGAATTGGCTTCAAATGCAGTAGCGTCCTGTGTGATGGCTCCGGTTTGCGTATGGTATTCCATATCCAGTAACGAAGCAGCCAGGTATTCTATAGTGGCAAATCCCTGGTCGAAAGTACCGGATTTTTGTAATTTTTCAATCAGTGCATCGGGAATTACAGCTCCGGTTTGGTAATGTTTGGCATACATTTTTAAAACTTCAGGTTCGGCAGCCCAGTTTTCCATAACCTGAGACGGTAACTCGACGAAGTCTCTTGGAACTGCAGTTCCGGCCATACTCTGGTAATTTACGTTCGACAATAAACCGTGTAACGCATGACCGAATTCATGGAAGAATGTTGTCGTTTCGTCAAATGTTAATAGGGTAGGTGCGTCGCCAATTGGTTTGGAATAATTACAAACAATTGAAATTACCGGAGGAATACGTTTTCCGTTTTCCATTTGTTGCGCACGGTAGGATGTCATCCAGGCACCACCGTTTTTGGAAGCACGCGAATAGAAATCCATATATAAAGTACCCACCTGAGTTCCGTCTTTTTCCATAACTTTCCAAACGGTAACGTCTTCATGGTATTTCGGAACATCTTTTAGTTCTTCGAATTTCAACCCATAAAGATTTTCAGTTACTTTAAAAATACCCTGTTGTACATTCTGAATGCTGAAATACGGTTTTACTTCCTGTTCGTCCAGATTATAACGTTCCTTACGGATTTTTTCAGCATAATAACGCCAGTCATACGGTTGTACGTCACCGGAAATACCATCGGCAACCATCATTTTTTTGATATCGGCAGTTTCTAGTTTTGCTTTTTCAAGGGCCGGTTTCCAAAGCTTGGTTAACAATTCGGTTGCTTTTTCCGGAGTTTTAGCCATACTTTCTTCCAATACATAGGCTGCATGGTTTTTATAACCCAGTAAGCGTGCTTTTTCACCACGAAGGTTAGCCATCTGGATCAGATTTTGTTTGTTGTCGAATTCGTTATTATTGTTGCCGCGGTTTTGATAAGCTGTCCAGATTTGTTTGCGCAGTTCGCGATTGGAAGCATATTGCAGGAATGGCATCACACTCGAATTACTTAGTGTAAATACCCACTTTCCGTCCTTTCCGGAAGCTTTGGCTTTGGCCGCCGCAGCAACGATCAGTTCGTCGGGTAAACCAGCCAGATCGGCTTTTTTATCAATCACCAGTTCGTAGGCATTGTTTTCTTTCAGAATGTTGTTACCAAACTTTAAGGATAACAACGATAACTCACTGTTGATTTTGCGTAGCTTTTCTTTGTCAGCATCCGACAGATTGGCGCCACTGCGTACAAAGGCTTTGTATTTTTTTTCCAGTAAACGGGATTGTTCCGGAGTTAGTTTTAAGGTTTTACGGGCATCCCAAACGGTTTTTACCCGGGCAAATAATTTCTCGTTCAAATAGATGTTATCGTTGTGTTTGGACGAGATTGGAGCCATTTCCTGAGCGATCGCCTGTAACTGATCGTTTGTGTTGGCCGAACTCATATTACCAAAAACAGTCGCAACCCGGTTTAAAAGTTGTCCTGCATTTTCAAGAGCCAAAATGGTATTATCGAATGTCGGTTTGGCCGGATTATTAGCAATGGCGTCAATTTCCTGTTGGTGGATTTTAATACCTTCCAGTAAAGCCGGTTTAAAATGTTCGTTTTTAATCAAATGGAAAGGAGGAACCTCGTAAGGAGTGTTGTACGCGGCCAAAAGCGGATTGGTTGGATCGCCGTTTCGCTTGGACTTGTCATCGTTCCCTGAAAGTAAAGACATTCCCACAGTTGTAAGAATCAGAACAGTTTTTGTAATCATGATGTTATTTTGATTAATTTAGTTATGTAAAAATAACAGAAAAAGTGATTACCGTCGGTTATGGCACATTTTGTTAACGAATTTTTATGAGCCGAATACGGAATATTCTGTTAAAATTTGAAAATTAGATAGTACTTTTGTAGTATGAAGCGCTCCCCTAAAAATATAATCCTCAAGACCCTTAAGATCACTGGAATCACAATCGGTAGCATATTGTTGTTATTATTCCTGATTCCGTTGCTGTTTCCGGGAACCATTGCCGAACAGGTAAAAAAAGCCGCGAATCAAAAACTGGATGGCGAACTGAATTTTAAAGAAACGCATCTGTCGTTTTATAAGCATTTTCCGTCGTTAACGGTTTCGCTGGATGAATTTTCGTTAAAAGGATCGGCACCGTATCGAAACGATACTTTGGTGGCGGCAAAAGAGGTGGCCTTCGGAATTAATCTGAAGCGGCTTATTTTCGACAATCAGGTGAGTATTGACGAGATCTATTTATCCGATGGACAGGCGAATATCAAAGTAGACGAACACGGACACGCGAATTATAATGTCTATATTTCGAATGCGCCAAAAACAGCGGATACTACAGAATCGGCTTCCATTCGACTGGATCGGATCGAAATTAAAAATGTCGATTTAAAATACAACGACCTTTCGGCCAAAGTAGCGATCGATGCGAAAGATTTTAATTATATCGGAAAAGGTGACTTGGACAAGTCCATTTTTGATCTAACGACTAAGGCGCGAATCGGATCGCTGGATTTCGCTTTTGACGGGGAAACTTATCTGAAAAACAAAGTGGTTAATGCCGACTTATTGACGCGGATCAATACGAATTCCCTGTCATTTGTTTTTAGACAAAATAACCTGAAAATAAACAAGCTTCCGGTTAAATTTATCGGGAAGCTCAACTTTCTGAAAGATGGATACGATATCGATATTCATGTAGAAACCCAAAATAGTAACCTAAACGATTTGTTCACTGCAATGCCGCCGGCTTATGTAACCTGGTTGGAAAAAACAAAAGTGCAGGGACAAACGGATGTGTTGTTCACATTTAAAGGAATCTACAACGCTTCTCAAAATAAAAAACCCGATTTAGGATTGGCGGTTAATATCCGCGACGGTTATATCGCTTATAAAGATACGCCGTTTCCGACTTCGAATATCTTTTTAAAATTTAACACCCGAATGCCGTCGTTAAATCCGGATTTATTGGAAATCGATATGGATTCGATCCACTTTAATGTCGGAAAAGACTTTTTGGCTGGAAAACTGTATTCCAAAGGAACCAAACATATCAACGTAAACACGGATATGAAGGCCAAACTGGATCTGGAAAAATTAAACCGCGCTTTGGGATTGGAAAAGGTAGAAATCAAAGGATTGCTAACCACGAGTATCAAGGCCAAAGGCGATTATGATGCGGCTCAAAAACTATTTCCGGTTACTGATGGATTTTTAGCGCTACAAGGCGGACGATTAAAAACGCCGTATTATCCAAACCCGATCGATTCCATCCGAATCAATGCGCGCATCAAAAATACAACCGGTAGTTATAAAGATCTTATAGTAAAAGTAACGCCGGCCTCATTTCATTTTGAAGGCAACCCGGTGTTTGTCGCAGCCGATTTATCGAATTTTGAAGACCTGGCTTATAAAGTCAAAGCTAAGGGTGAAATTGACGTCGCAAAAGTCTATAAAGTATTCCGTCAGGAAGGACTTGACTTAAAAGGATATATCAAAGCCGATTTGTTTTTACAAGGAAAACAAAGCTATGCGACTACGGGTCAGTATGGTAAAATGAATAACAAAGGAACCTTGGTGTTACGGGATATTACGGCAAAATCGCAGTTTTTCCCAAAACCGTTCCTAATCAAAGAAGGCTTGTTCCGATTTGATCGCGACAAAATGTTTTTTAACGATTTTAAAGCGGGCTATGGACAGTCGGATTTTAATTTGAATGGTCAGTTACAAAATGTGATCAACTATGTATTGAACGATAAAAGTGTCCTTTCCGGAAACTTCGCGTTGCAGTCCGATTTTCTGAATGTTAACGAATTTATGGCCTACAATCCGGATGGTGTCAAAACAAATAATTCCAAGGTCAATGCAAAAAAAACAAAACCGAAAGAACCAACTGGTGTTGTTGTCGTACCTACGAATCTGAATGTTTCGGTTGTAGCCAATGCTAAAAAAATAGACTACGACGGTTTGGTACTGAATGACATGTCTGGAAAAGCAATGGTCAAAAAAGGAAAAATCATGTTGCGTAATGCCGGTGTAGGGATTATCGGAAGTCGGATGACATTGGATGGTGTATACGACGATGTAAGTGCCGATAAAGCGAACTTTAGTCTGCGTTACCAGGCAAAAGATTTTGACGTAAACCGTGCCTATCGCGAAGTAAAATTATTCCGCGATTTAATGACATCGGCCGAAAAAGCCGAAGGTATCATAGGTGTCGATTACCGTTTACGCGGCGTACTGGATCAGAACATGCAACCGATTATGCCATCGTTAAAAGGAGACGGTGTGGTAACGGTTAAAAAAGTAAAAATAAAAGGACTGAAATTGTTTTCGGCTATCAGTAAAAAAACAGGATCCGATGGTATTGATAACCCGGATTTAAGTGAAGTAGAAATCAATTCGAATATTAAAAATAATGTGATCACTATTGATGAAACATTGATCAAAGTGGCTTTATTCCGTTTAAAATTCAAAGGGCAAACTAACTTTGCCGGTCAGATGAATCTGAGAATGCGTTTGGGATTACCGCCATTCGGACTAATCGGAATTCCGGTTGTGATTACAGGAAACAAAGACAATCCTAAAATAAAAGTATTTAGTAAAACGGGAGAAGAAGTTCCGGAAACCGAATACAAAGGTACATCGGCACCAGCATCACCGCCAACACCTTCGGAACCAAAACCGGAACCGGCGGCAACACCTGCACCGGTAACTCCAAGAGCAAAGGAATAGTAAAAAAACACTCATTTTATGAGTGTTTTTTTATGTGTTTTTAACGATTAGAAAATCGTAATGTGAAAATAAAATGGAAGTGTAATTCTATATTTTGTGAGTCCAACCTCTTTTAACAGCTATGTTTTTGAGCTTTTTGGCGCTCTTTCTTATTTGACTAGGTGTTTCGATATTGGAGTAATCAATCACAGCATGTCCATCAAATGGCATATTATCTTCGTATGCATTTAGATTTTTAATGGCAGATACTTCTGCAAATGTTACTGATAAAACACCGGCAGAACTATAATTTTGAGTATAATGGTTAAAAGAATCTTGAGCAGAAAATTTCTCACCATTGTAAACAGAGAGTTTTTTATGATCTTTTTCGGAAGGCGTAAATGCTAAAGAGGCAATGTCGTTTTCAGTTAAGAAAGCTTGTTCTGAAATAAAATTATTTTGAATCCAGCTAGGATGTATTTGCCGATGAAGTAAAGTTGCGACGGTCATTAAATAATGTTTTTAGAAATAATACTATTAATTTTGTCCCAGTCAGAAACAATTTTCAAGTCAATACTTTCCTGAAAATCATGGTCGTCGTTTTCCATGTCGAAATAGAATATCTCAGCGTTTAAATTACTTAAATCGATCTCCATTGAGATTTCAATATTACCTTTTTTCCATTCAAGAACAATGTTACCAGTTAATGTTGGGAAAATGGCAGGTAGTTGTAAATCAGAATTAAAATAGGTATTAAAGTAATCTTTAAAAAGTAATGTACTCTTTTGGTCTAAGATCTTACCGTCTACACCATCATACCATTTGTCTTTCAATTCTAAAAGATCGTTTAATCGAACACTTATGTCAAACGGATCCAATATGTCCATTGATTCAATATTTTCGATATGAATTAGTTTGTGCTGATTGTTAAACAGACCGGTTGCTTTTACCGAAATTAATGTTTTGTTTTCATATTCATGAAATGCTGTGGAAATGGTATCATGAAAATCAGGTGTGATTGGACATTCGTAGGTGTTGTCTTTTAGTTCAATATAAAAGACTTGTTTTTTTTTGTCTATAGCAGATATACGAACGTTTTCGTGAATCAATTCCGAATATTCAAGTTTTTCATTTCGAGAAAGCAGTATTTTTCTTCGCGTATTTTTACTGAATTTTACATTTCTTGTAGAAGTATCAGAATTTAGAAAGTCAATTGTTTCGCCTTCTTTCAGGTTTTTTCCAATTCTGTTAAAATAGTTTAGAAACTTGCTCTCTGTTTCAACAGATTTATCAGAATTTGCATTTTCAATTAATTCAAATACTTTATCCCGGGCTTTTTCAAAATAGCTAAAATATTCGTCGTTAGGAACACTGATGTTAGGAGTAGCAAAAACACTAATAGTAGTAGCGATTACTATTTGTGGAATAGTACTGCCTTCTTCAATAGTTGAAAGTTTCAGATAAATATTTTCTGTAAACCCTTTGGGTACTCTTTTTCGCTGCGGATTGAGATCAAGATATATTTTTTTTGCGAGTTCGAAAATTAACTCTTCAAAAGCGGAGAAGTCTTCTAAAATATTGACAGGAAGAGTGTGGTCATCAAAACGTTGTCCTTCTAATTTTGGTTTGATAAAGATCTTCTCTGCTGACATAAATATATAGTAACAATAATAAATTGAAATAATTTTATGAAGAAAAGCAATTAATGATAATACAAGAGCTATTAATACAAATATAAGTTTTTTATTTTGCTAGAGAAAAGATTGTTTTGTTTGTAAATGGATTAAGAGTTTTTTTGATTGATTTAAATGAATTGCCAAGGAAAAATCGTAACTTAATTCCTATATTCAAAAATTCCCAAAAGAAAACAGATTTCAGGTTATTTAGCATTCATCGATTTTAAAATCACGACGATGGAAAACACAACTGTAACAAAAAGCCTCTTTTTCTGGATGATCATAACCAGTGCGTTCGTACTGACATCCTGTTCCGGACTTCAATCTACCCGGATGCGATCACAATTGTATACGAGTAATTGTAATCAGCAAAATGTATACAATTACACCGTTGCCGAAATGCCCAAACCAATACACACACTTACGGTTGATACCGTTTTGGCGGCACAGCTCAGTTTTAAAAGTCTGAACGTGGCTAATGCAATCGGTGTATTGAATTTGTTGTCGGATTATGTCGCGATTCAAAAGCAGTATAAAAAGAACCCGAATATTGAAAACCGGTTAACGCAACTGGAGATCGTTCAAAAACTAAATCAGCGGATTAATATCGCATCACTGGAAGTTTCGGCGGTATCGTCGGAAATGGATTGTGAAGAAGAACGTACCAGTCAGATTGCCGATTTTTTAAAAGGGAAAGAAGACGAAACCGAAAGTAAGTTAACCGTTGGGGCGATCGTAATCGGAGCTACCGGGGCGATTGCTTCCGGTTTGTTAATCAACAAAGGGAACACCGGCGATTATATCGGATTGGGAACCGGGATCACCGAAGCAACCTTAGGGATGCTGATTCTGCGAAACAAACGCAGCATTGAGTTTTATCATAACCGGAACGCTTTGCGTGATATCTGGGAAGGGAGGCCGACCTCTTCTATTTTTCCGCCTACCGTTTGGTATTATCTGAATTATAGCAATCCAAACGAACCGGAAAAAGTCTCTTTCCGTCGGGAGATTATTGAAAAATGGATGAATTTTGGTCAGATTGCGGATGAAAAATCCAAAAAGAAAACCCAATTACTGGAATTGTATTTTGGAAATGGCGGTAAATATTCGGCTCAGGAATTGGACAACCGGGCCAATATGTATGATCAGCTGGAATCGCAAATCAACCTGATGAAACAGGATTTAAAAGCGCTGTCGATGGAACTGGAAAACCTGAAAATATAAGTAGAATATCTTCCGGACAAAAACTTTGCCCGGAAGATAAAGTTGTATTACCAGCCTAGATAATACGCCGGATCCAGCCATTCCGGACGTTCTAGTCCAAAATGAGTTTCCAGCATCTTTTCGGCTTCACATAGTGCGCCTTCAACCCATCCCTGCTGATCGGAATAGGCTTCCCCGCAAATATGAATTTGTTCTGTTGGTTTTGGTTGTCGCATATACGGCATTACATTTTTAACCTCATATCCGGCTTTCCAGGCGTGATATCCGGCACCAAACGGATCATCAGACCAGTCTCTGAAGTAGGTTACATACGGATCCGGGATTTCGACATCAGGACCGTGTAATTCGCGTAACTGATTCATCACTTCGTTTACCATCATTTGGGAAGCCTGAACGCTGTCCAGTTCGTGTAATTCTTTTAATGACGCCGAATTGGACGCTTTTACTTTAAAAAGAATCTTATCGTCCGATAGTGCTTTCCAGAACGTTTCGGTTTCCATATCACCATAACTACCTAATAACATCGAATTATCGGTATGCGTATCGGTACCAAAATAATAGCACTGGCGCATTGGTAAATCGGTTATGGAATGCCCGGAATCGATACCTAGTTTTTTCCACCACGGATGCGGGAATCCCATCAGGATTTTAAAAGCCGGTTCCATAATTACGGAACGGATATTATTGTTTAGCGTACTGTCTTCATTCACATTAAAAAAGAAGTTTTCCTGATCCAGTAATTCCAATGATCTACGCGGCATCGCCAATACAATAGTATTGGCGTAAACATGCCATTCCTCGTTGGTTGTAATGTTTAGGAACGTCAGCTGGTATTTGTGCGAATGTTTAAAAGCGTGCTCTTTTGTAAAAGTAATCAATTTGTTTTCCGACCAGATACAAGCGCCCGGATTGTCCATGTAGGTGTTGGCAATGGCGTAGGCAATACTGTCAAAACCTTCTTCAATGGTTTTATAAACGGTTCCTTCGGAGAAATCGCCCACCATATAGGGGAACGCCTCTGCAGAATTCCAGTTAATCGTATTGGAATAATAACCGCCGGCATTGGCTAAAAAGGTATAACCTTCCTGTGATATCTGATCCTTGATCAAATTCCAGAAACCGATATCGTTTACTTTCCGGCCTTCGTAAGGCGATCCTTTAAAATTATAGCGCAATTTCGGTTTGATATCATCCCATTGACGACTGGTGATTTCGAAAGTATACTCGTATTCGGATGTTTTTTTAACAAAATCCGAATAGTTTTCCCGGAACCACGGATCGGCCATCAACACATCATAAATGATTTTATTGAACAACTGATCGGAACTAAAACCCAGATCGTCGTCATTCAGATAATAACGGGTGATCAGTTTTTTACCGGCATCCTGAGCCACATTCCAGGCATCCTGTTTAAAGCGTTCTTTTCGCAAATACATCAGTAATTTTGACGTGTCACCCATTGGAAACGGAACCGGGTTCATTTTGTCGACTAGCACTTGCTTGCGTTTGTTTAGATCCGGCTCGGTTAGCGGATAGCCTTCGATAAGCGTGGTTACGATTTCCTGAGAGGTAAGGTAACGCATTCCGCCCATTTCGCCCCAGAAATCCATTCCGGGCATAATCACCGATTCCAGTCGGCCGCCCAAACGATCGTTCAGATCAAAAATCTGAACCTGATCGGCGGTGAATTTTTTATCGGCTACCAGTCGGTAAGCAGTGTATAATCCGGAAGTACCGGCGCCAACAATGGCGACTTCAATTTTTAGACCGGGTTCCATCCCCGGATTTAAAGGTGTGTTTTTATTCATAATGGTAGGTTTTGGTTAGTGGTTTGAAGCGCTCTAAAGAATTTATAGCCCAATTGGAAATTGGAAATATCGTAATCGGATTTGCCATCCAAAGCCATATCGGATAAGATTTTGCCCAACAGCGGTGTAAATTTGGCCGCCCATCCGGTCGCATAGACCACGATATCTTCATGATTCGGAACGTAGCTCGGCGCGAAATCGATGATCAATTCTTTATTCGGAATTTTACTCAGCGCGATCAGACAGGTTGAGGTAAAGCAAGGTTCGGTATCCAGTCCGGTCATATGATTTTTGACCCATTCGGACGTATAATTTAATTCTTTTTCGTTCGGAATAAAGGAGCGGTCGTACGGTTCGTCCAACGGTTCGATTACAAAATCGGGCGCCACGCGGATATAGTCGGGATGATCCCAGTCGACTTCCGGGAAGCCATAAAATTGATTGCCATTGTCACCTTCGGCATTCTGGAAGACAAACCAGGTCGGGTATTGTACTTTTTCATCTGTCTTTTTAAAATAGGCGGAAGCCATATTCCAATAGGTTGCTTCAATGGTAAAATCCAATAAGTTGATCACGCTATTGATATACGGACCGGGTGTGATGACGATTTTTTTAGCGGCATAATAGCCATTTGGAGTCATTAGGTGAAACAAATCGTCTTTCCGTTCGATATGCGTCACGGGAGATTGTTCCAGTAAAGTCGTATTCGCGTCTTTTTTACAACGTTCCAGTAAGGTTTCAATGGTCGCTTTAAAGTTGATACTCGCACCGTCGGCCTGAAATAAACCGGTGTAGTTATCCGGTAGGTTGCGGAAATTGTATTGCTCTTCGACTTCCTTGGCGGTCAGTTTGGTATAGGGAACGTTGAGTTCTTTTAAGGCGATTTCGGCTTTTGCGATATTTCCTTCAGTGGAATGAACCTCCGGATCGCCAAACCAAAGAGTGCCGACTTTATCAAGTAGTTCGGTTTCGGTATGACTTTGTAATTCTTTCCAATAGGGTAACGAATCCAGCGCCATCTGAACCATATATTTTTCAGGATACGGAATCCGGAATTGTCGGGAAACTCCTGCAGAACTTCCTTGTTGGTTTACAAAAGTAAACTGTTCCAGTACGAGTGTTTTGGCATTTCTTTTTCCCGAATAGTACGCCGTGGCCAGTCCCATAGCGCCACCACCGATCACGATCACGTCATAAACGTCATTTGCAGTAGTCTCCATAATAAGATGTAGGTTGTCTTGGTTATGAAGCTAAAATTAGGCGCTATCCGGGTAGGATTTTACAGTAGAAACACCTGTTTTGGACACTTTCAGCCGAAACGGAAATAGAGGTATTCTTTGCGTTTCGGTGTTGCGTTTTATAAGGTATACAGGAGCTGTACCAGGAATTTATTTTCGGTAAAAGTATTTTTGGTTTTAAAGAATTGATTTTTGTCGTCACGCTTGCTAAAAAACAAATTGTTCGCTTTCCCGGAGCTAAAATGCAGTGCCACCGAAATGTGTTTTGACAACGAATAATGCAGTTCGATGAGATAGCCCATTTGGAGTGCTTCGGCTTTAAAATCCTGTATTTCATCAAAGGTTAGCGGTAGGTTTTCGGAAGAACCGATAAATTGAGATGTATAAGTAGCGGTGCTCACAAAAGCTCCGATAGAAGGCGTGAATTTATTGATGTTGTAGTACAATTGAATGGGAAGTTGTAATTGGAAATTTTTAGTATCGATCCCTTTAAAAAGCTTGGGTTGCTTGTTGTTTGTAAAATAATAGCCGTTAAGAACACTTTCGTTTTGTGTGGCATCAAACGAAAACGAACCCATCCAATAAAAGGCGTCAAATCCTATTCCTACAGAAAAATCGGAATTAAAAAGTGCTTTGCGGGTCCAGATTCCAAGTCCAAGACCGATGGTGTTTGGCGCATTCAGTTCTTTAAACAGACTATTTCGGACGATACCCAAATGTAGTTTTCCGCCAAAAAACCAACTTTGTGTTTGCTGTTTTTCGATTCTTTTTTTATCGGTCACCAAAACAAGCGTATCAATCGCGATCTGGAATTTTTTTCCGTTTTGAATTAATTCCAGTTTGTCTTTTTTATCGGTTTCGGAAGTAAAAACTGCCTTGTCTATTTTGGTAAAAGGTTTTTCGACAAAAACCGTGTCGTATACGATGACTTCCTCGTAAACAAAAACAGTGTCAGTCTTTTTTTCCTGCGAAAAAGCAAAACCGGAAAAGATTAAAAAAAAGAGTAGGAGTTTATCGCGTAACATAAATAGTGTCTTTTTTTACAATTTGTTTTTTAATGACAACTACTTTTTGAGGTTCTTGTGGTATCGAATCTTTTAGTGTTGTAACCACTGAACTTGCAGTTGTTTTAGTTGTGTTGTTTTGTAAAACCGTTGCTTTTTCCGATGTAATAACCGTTTCAGTTTTATTCGGATTTGGAATTGTAATCGTCTGATTTTTTACCGAATCGACGGTGTTTACAAGTGGCTGATTGGTACTGCTATTTGTAATCGATTTTGGTTTTACTTCCGGAGTTTTTTGCACCGGATTAGTGTTGTTACGATAGGTATACGCATAAACAAAAATGCTAAGTATGCTGATCAAAACCAAGCTTGCTGCGATCGTTTTTACGGCAAAAGAGGTTTGAGATAAGCCGATAAAATCCTTTGGCAATGGTAATTTACCCGAATTTAATTCTAATTTTTTTTGCGGTTGTATTTCAAAATCCCGGAACGGTTTTCTATAATAGTTGGCAAACATCTGATTTCCGAATCCTAAGAAAAGTAAAAAAGCAACACGGCGTTTTTTCTTTTGATCAACTGGTTTTTCCTGTATTTTTTCGAGTAAAAAGGTCTGAATGGCTTTTCGGGCGCGGAACAAATGCGATTTTGAAGTCCCGGTTGAGATATTGAGTATTTTACCAATTTCAACATGCGAAAACTGATCGATCACATAAAGGTTAAAAACCGATTTGTGATGTTCCGGCAATTGGTCAATTGCTTCTAATATATCGTTCTTTTCCAAATCGGAACTCAGAAGTATGCTTTTTGAATCTATTTCTGCGGTGTTCATAAGGGTAGTAGCATCAGCAATTTCACAGTCTTGGTCGGTTGAAAAGTTTATCTTTTTGGTTTCTTTTAAATGATGGATGGCCATGTTGATCACAATTCGGCTTAACCAGCCATTTATAGCGTTGGCGTCTTTTAGGGTGTTTTCTTTTTGGATGGCTACAATAAAAGAATCCTGAATAATGTCTTCGGCCGTGGCCAGATCTTTTATATACCTGCGACAAATCCCCAGTAATTTTGGGGATGTCTTGCTATAAATTTCGTTCCAGTTAAAGGTCGCCATAGTTTAATTTTGAACCACAAAAACCGACATAAAAGTACCCTCGGAATCGTTGATGTGCATGGCTTCAACACCGTTAACCACTAAATGACTGGTATAACCATCTCCAACGGCTACCTGCGTTATTTTGTAGGCACCACTGTTTTGAATTTTAAAATCGATAATACCGCCCAATTCCGGCTGACTGTTGTCGAATGAAATTCCGTTTTTGTAAATAGTATTCGAACCATTAGTAACATACATATCCGTTGCAAACTGCATTTTTGTAATACCGTTGATCGGAGCCGGAAGTGACGTTTCCGCATTGGTGTTGATGTTTTTATAATAACCGGCATTATTCAATACTCCGAAAGCAAACATATCACTACCATTTGTCGCCAGACCGTTTATAATCGAATTTGGGATTTCGTTAAAAACATTGTTTGCGTAATAGCCATTAATGGTTAAACTACCATTTGCGGAAGCCGTGATATAAACGCTATTGTTTTGAATTTTAATTTTTGGAAGATTCTGAACATAGTGACCATAGTTACGAACGGTAGTTTTAACACCGTTTTTCCAATAGGCAAGGGTATAGTCGTCGAAAGTGATAATCGGTTTTTTGGTATAACCCACAAAATAAACATCGCTTCCAATTACTTCCATATCGGTGATGGTCATGACTTGTTCTTCATCGGTGCTTAAAGCGGCTTTCAGATTGGTAAGCACTCCGTTTTTCCAAAACATCGGAACGTTTTCAAGAGCGGTTGTTGTCGCTCCGATTCCAATTCCTAAAACATAGACATCGTTATTGGATACGATTACTTTGTTTGCTGTAGGTCCCGTAAAACCATTGGAATCCAAAATAACAGGCTGGTTGTTTTTCCAATAACACGCCTGATTGTCTTTTTGACCGGCAACATATACATCGGCCGAGTTCGTCGCTGTGGTATTCGAAATCAGGTCTTCACTACAGGAAATTTGTAATAACGCGGTGGCCAGTGTTAGAACAAGTAGTATTTTTTTCATAATAAAAATAAATTAGGGTTAATATAGTTTAATTTTATTATAAGAGTGAAAAAACGATAAGGGTTGCAGTAAAAAAATAAAAATATTTTAAAGCTTACTTCCGCCGGAATGACAGCCGCTGATTTGTAGTTGTAAAGCTGTGATTTTTTTGGAAAGTATATAAATAAAAAACCACTCGAGATGAGTGGTTTTTTGTAAGTGGTGCCTCCAGGAATCGAACCAGGGACACATGGATTTTCAGTCCATTGCTCTACCATCTGAGCTAAGGTACCGTGCTTGTTGCGGGTGCAAATATATAATCATTTTTGGTTTGTGCAAAACATTTTTTAGAAAAAATCAATTCGTATCTTCGCAAAAGCAAAAAAGGAAATATGATTTTAACGGTTGATGTCGGAAATACTAGAATTAAAGCATCTGTCTTTGAGGGAAATACTACTATGGAGGATTTTGTTTTTGAAAAAAATGATCTCGAAAAAAAAATTGAAAAAATTTTAGAAAAATATCCAAAATGCTCCGATTTGGTTGTTGCTTCGGTAGGAAGTATCGAAAAACAATCATTTTTGTCTTTCGAAAATAGACTCAAAGTCCATTTTTTTACCCACGAAGATATTTTTCCTTTCCATAATAAGTATGCAACTCCAAAAACTTTAGG
>NZ_JASLCE010000052.1 GCF_030146175.1 Flavobacterium sp.
TAAAAGATAAAAGATAAAAGATAAAAGATAAAAGATAAAAGATAAAAGATAAAAGATAAAAGATGCAGCAGAATAGCATACCAAACCGACTTATCGATACAGCTGAAATTGAAAAACTCTATGCTTTTACCGACAAGCATTTTGTTCCGTATTACGATTTGCAAACCGAGTTGGTCGATCATCTGGCCAATGCAATAGAGGCACAATGGGTCGTTAATCCAAACCTTTCCTTTGAAGATGCCTTAGCAATTGAATTTAAAAAATTCGGCGTTTTCGGATTTACGACCATAGTAGAAGAACGTCAGGCAGCACTTTCAAAATATTACTGGGGAAAAATCTTTCGTGAATTTGCAACGTTTTTCCGGTTTCCGAAAATAGTATTGATGCTTATTATGACAGGTGTCTTATACCGAACCCTACTATTGAGCAGTTATAATAATTACATCATTCTGACTTTGTTTGGTATAATGGGAATCATTGAGATTATAGCCGGTTATCAATGGTATCGGAAAATCCGTCGCCAGCAAAAAGTCACCGAAAAAAAGTGGTTACTACACGATATTATACGAAACATATACATTATGGTTCCGGTGATGCTGTTTGCAAACAGTCTGAATTTCCTGTTTAAAATGGCGGTAAACGGAACCTATGGACACTGGCAGATTGTGATTTTTACCATCATCATGGTACCACTTGGTTTTTTAGAATATGTACGAATCGTAAAAATGCCAGCGTTGATTGATCAGGAAATGACTCGAATTGTTAAAAACCATCAGTTTGTAAAATAATTTGTAACAAATGCTGAGAAGCTGCATCTAACCTTTAACTAAAACCACCAAATTTTCATGTTAAAACACTTCATTACTCTGGAATGGAAATCTTTTGTCCGATCGGCTTCGTTTGGGTCGAATATGGTTCTTAAGATTTTTATGATTTTAGCGGGATTGTATTTTATTGCCTTGTTTTTATTGTTGGGTGCAGGTTCGTACTACATCCTCGAAGAAAACAACTTAAAACCGTTTCCGACCATCACGACGTTTTTGATCTATTATTTTTTCGCCGATATTTTAATCCGCTTCTTTTTACAGAAAGCACCGGTTATGAATATTAAACCGTTGTTGTTTATCAACATCCGAAAAAATAGCATTGTCAATTATGCGTTGGGAAAAACGTTACTGTCCTTTTTTAATGTAACGCATCTGTTTTTCTTTATTCCGTTTTCGGTGGTATTGATGGTGGAAGGATTTGCACCGCTAGGCGTAATGAGCTGGTTGATTAGTATGTTGCTAACCGTTTTTGCAATCAATTATCTAAACATATTGATCAACAAAAACGACTATCTGTTATATGGTATCGGTGCATTAGTCGGATTGATAGGTGTGTCGCAGTATTATTCCTTTTTTGATTTGACGCTTTACACCGGACGCTATTTTTCGGCACTTTATGAAACGCCATGGCTGATCATCGTTCCATTGGCACTTTTCGTAGGATTATATAGTGTAACCTTCCGTTTTTTTAAAAAAAACCTGTACCTCGATGCCGGATTGGCAACAAAACACGAAATCGCCAAAACAGAAGAACTAACCTGGTTAAACCAGTTTGGAACTTTGGGAACCTTCCTTAAAAACGACATCCGACTTTTAAAACGAAACAAACGTTCCCGTACAACCATCGGAATGAGTATACTGTTTTTGTTTTACGGATTGTTATTTTTTACGGACAGTATCGAAGCCTATCAGGCGCCACTTTGGAAAATATTTGCTGCAATATTTGTAACCGGAGGTTTTCTGTTAAACTTCGGACAATTTGTGCCGAGTTGGGACAGTGCTTACTATCCGCTTATGATGAGTCAGAACATAAAATACCGGGATTATTTGAATTCGAAGTGGTGGTTAATGGTTATGGCAACCGTTATCTCGACCTTACTGGCAAGCTTCTACTTGTATTTTGGAGTGGATGTTTATCTGGCGATATTGGTAGGTGCGATTTATAATATGGGTGTAAATGCACATATCGTACTTTGGGCGGGTGCGTATATCAAAACACCAATTGACCTGTCGTCGAGCAAAAATGCCTTTGGTGATCGACAAGCTTTTAATGTGAAAACACTATTACTGGCACTTCCAAAAATTGTATTACCACTTTTATTATACGGAATCGGATATTATACTTTAGGTGCAAACTTTGGATTTGTACTGGTGGCCGGAGCGGGCGTTATTGGATTTGCGTTTCGTAACAAAGTATTTACGATAATCGAAAAAACCTACAAAAGCGAAAAATACAAAACGCTGGAGGCATACAAACAAAAAAACTAACGATACTTTTAAAAAGACATATATATGATACAAGTCACCAACCTGTCGAAAACCTATAACGGAACCACCGTATTAAATATAGAAAACCTTGAAATTAAAAAAGGAGAAAGCTTTGGATTAGTAGGAAATAACGGAGCGGGAAAAACTACTTTTTTCAGTCTGTTATTGGATCTGATCCAACCATCTACCGGACATATTATTAGTAATAACGTACAGATTAACCTAAGTGAAAACTGGAAACCGTTTACCGCGGCTTTCCTGGACGAAAGTTTCCTGATCGGTTACCTGACACCGGAAGAGTATTTCTATTTTATCGGAGAATTACGCGGACAAAATAAAGCCGATGTAGACGCTTTGTTACGCGAACACGAAGACTTTTTTAACGGAGAAATCCTGAATAATAAAAAATACCTGCGCGACCTTTCGAAAGGAAACCAGAAAAAAGTAGGTATTATCGCTACATTAATTGGTAATCCGGAAGTGATCATTCTTGATGAACCGTTTGCCAACCTCGATCCGACAACGCAGATCCGGTTAAAGAACATCATTAAAAAACTAGCCGATAATCCTGAGGTAACCGTATTGGTTTCCAGTCACGATTTGTTACATACCATTGAAGTTAGTAACCGTATTGTAGCTTTGGAAAAAGGCAGAATTGTAAAAGATATTCATACAAACGAAGAAACCTTACAAGAGCTCGAAACATTTTTTGCTGTATAAAATGCTATCCCTCCCACAAGAGGGATATTGTTTTTTTGGAAACAAATTTTTCCCATATCAAAAAGAAACGTATTTTTACCTCTCTT
>NZ_JASLCE010000005.1 GCF_030146175.1 Flavobacterium sp.
GTCTAGGGGTTAGGACGCCAGGTTTTCATCCTGGTAACAGGGGTTCGATTCCCCTACGGACTACAAAAAACAAAAGAGCTTGCAGTGATACTGCAAGCTCTTTTTATTTAGAATAATGCTGTTTATACCTGACAGGTTTTTAAAACCTGTCAGGTATAGCAACAAAAAGGAATGCGATTTAAAAATTCATCCAACGATTCGCCTCTCAAAACTTACAAGACCGCATTTTAAATTTTCCTTTTTTCTTTTCTGCAACCCATTTTTCAGCATCCTTTTCAAATCATTTTGGCACTATAAATTCTAAATATCCTTTTTTCTCTTTTGCGAGAATTAAAACTTGCTATTACTCTATATTTAATTATTTTTAGCGAAATTATAAGTTTAGCCTTGATTTAAAAAGATGGATAGTAGTATTAAAATTATCAGCAGACTGGAGAACGCTCTTAATATCAAATTAAAGCAATTGGAAAAAGGAGCCGAAATGAGCGGAAACAGTTATGCCACTTCCAGCTACACTAAGGACACCGTTCAATATGAGAAGTTGACCGAATTACATCTTACACAGCTACACTTTGACAATTTTGCAGCTCTCGAACCTTTTTTTGAAACACTTTACGACCTGACATTATCCGAATGCTCGATTGCCGACGCCTGGGAATTACACCAGATAAAGCTAAAATATCTTACGCTCGAGAAGTGTTCCATTTCCATTGATTCTAAAATCCATCATAAACCCGATCATCATCTAACAACTCTCAGACTTACCGAAATATCATTTGATAGCTTAAAGGCACTTACACCCGTATTTTATTCCGTAGAGAACGTATATATCAATCATTGTACACTGGAAAACATCTCCCCATTCCTTTATACTGATTTTGCAGATAACCTATATATGGACAGCGTCACTTTAACTAACGAAGAAACTTTTAATCCCGACATACCAAAGGCTAAGACGGCGCATCGTAATTTTCAACATTTGCGTTTGGAAAATATGAGTATTCCACATCCTGGTTTTCTCCTGCCTATTTCCAACCATCTTGAGTATGTCACGTTTACTAAATGTACCGTTAGCAATATTTACGAATTAAATCTTTTCCCTCGATTATACAGCCTAAACATCGATGACACCGATTTTATTGCGTCGGCAAACGATATTCAATACCCGCGAAAATCTAAAGGAAAATTCACGCATTTGGATTTTAAAAATATGAAATTGAAGGATTTCGATTTCTTTGCCCCTATTTCGGACGGTTTAGCCGTTTTACGTTTGAACAATTGTGAAATAGAGAGCTTAAAAAGTATTTGTCAGTTCACCGATTTAAAAAGACTTTATTTACACCCTAATATACAGGTTAATGATCGCAACATCCCGGATAATGCAAAACAATTTGAATTAACCGAATGCATCATTCAACCAAGAATTTATACCTGGGATAAGGTTTCGCCATTACCCGATTTTAACACCGAATTCCTGATATCAATCGCTTCCTACACACGAAGTTTGACGATAGAAGGCTACAACCTGATCAATGTCCATAACTTACAACACTTTTCCAGACTAAATAAATTATCATTTGATAAATGCACTATAGCCCTGGATGATTATTCATTAATTGCACCCCAAATCCAACAGATTGTCTTTAAAACAACAGCAATTAAAAATCAGGAAGCTTTTCAGTATTTTACGGCATTAGAAAACCTAAAATTCACAACCAATACTCTTAACAGCGGACCTATCGACTTCAAAAAACTGTTACCTTTAAAAGCGCATTTAAAAAAGCTTACTATTAACGATTCGGATATTTTTGAACTAATTGAAAACATCAATGTTTTAAAGCACTTTACAACATTGGAAAAACTTGACATCTGGGTAAATTCTCTTGAACTTGCTCAGGATATCTTATCCATTAAATCCCTTAAAGAACTTAATCTCTATATTGACGAACAAACACCTGAAGTTTTAGAAACCGCAATTCTGGACGTACAGCAGCTAAAAAATATGGAAAAATTAAGCCTGCAATCCTATGATCAAATACCTTTTAGAGGAATCGGTCATCTGAAATCCTTAAAAACACTCTCTATAGAATCGGATGGTGATGTCGAAAATCTAAACACTTTGCCTTTACTGGAAAAGTTATCCATAGAGGGAGGTGCCGTTATCAATAAATTACCCCGATTAGAACAGGTTAAAGTACTTGATATAAGAATAGACGAAGACTCTGAAGTAACCTCACTGAAAAACTTCCCCAACCTCGAAAAACTGCAATTAAGCAACACGGAGGAAGACCAAAAAATAGACATTAGCGGATTAGAAAATTTAAAAGTTTTGGTATGTGAATGTTATGATATTGATAGCATCGTCGCTTTTAAAAACCTGCCAAGCCTTGAAGAATTGGATCTTTGTTGTCGTGGCATTTCCATTCTACCCAAGTTGGATAAGCTTACCCATTTAATACTCAATTTGTCGGAGAATCAGATTGAAAATATCGAAGGTTTGGAAAACCTAAAGAACCTGGAACGTTTAAACCTCTATGACAACGAAATCTCTGATTTCAGCATCCTGAACAAACTACCAAAGCTTCACGAAGTTAACGTTTGTGGCAATGGAATAAAAAAAGAAGTTATCGAAAAACAGCTTGACAAACCAGAGATATTGATCTGGTATGGTTTGCCTTATACCCCTTTTTCTATTCGTATTGATTAGAAAACACAGGCTGGCAATCTATAACAAGTATAAAGAGAGTGGATTTGATTTGGATATAAAAAGACATTTACGGTCAGATTGAGTTCAATTTAAACCGCTCCTACTTTCCTTATTTACGTAAGTTCTAAATTTAGCAGACTTGTATTTAATATCCAGTCATGCCACAGGAAGTTTTTTATCTTATTCTATTCCTTGTTGCTTTTTTATATGCATCTGTCGGACATGGCGGCGCCAGTGGCTATCTCGCGCTAATGGCACTATATGGTATTGCTCCGGAAGAAATGAAACCAACCGCGCTTATTTTAAACCTCTTTGTTTCGTTAACCTCTTTTATCCAATATTACAACCGTGGTTATTTTCTAAAAAAAATGTTTCTCCCGATTGCCAGCACCTCTATCCCTATGGCTTTTATCGGTGGGATGATCAATATAGACGCAACGCTTTACAAACGCATTCTCGGTTTTTTATTACTATTTCCGATACTGCGTTTTTTCTTTTTTAAAAACATACCCGACACAAATTTAAAACCCTGTAATCTGACTTTAGCCATGGCAACAGGAGGTAGTATTGGCTTGTTTTCGGGAATGATTGGCATTGGCGGTGGAATTATCCTGTCTCCTATTTTACTGTTACTCCATTGGACCAATCAGAAACAAACCGCAGCCATTAGCGCTGCTTTTATATTTGTAAACTCACTCGCCGGATTGGCCGGAATGCTAACTCAGGGTATATCCATCACTTCCGGCATGGCTTTTTATATCGTTATTGCTTTTACCGGAGGAATGCTGGGCGCTTATTTTGGTGCCGGAAAATTTCATCAGAACGTATTAAAATATATCCTCGCCTCTGTATTAGTAATGGCTTCCTATAAATTATTATTTACAAGTGCGTAATTATGAAAAAACTGGCATCACTACTTTTACTTTTCGGATATGGCTGCATTGCTCAGAATTCCAATATAATCACTTTGGAAACACCAACTGCAAAACCGGTTATTGTAACTTACGAACAGCTCAAAACCTATACGATTCATTCGCTAGACAGCTTGCAAATACGCAATCACGCACTTCAATACAAAAGCACGCTTCGAAATTGCAAAGGCATATTACTTAAAGAAGTACTCCACAAAATTGCACTTGACGCACCTTCGCCTAAAGTACTGAGCGAATTCTATATAGTTTGCATCGCCACCGATGGCTATAAAGTAGTTTTTTCCTGGAATGAACTTTTCAATAGTCCTACCGGTGAACATACCTTAATTTTAATGGAAATTAACGGCATTTCCACTTCATCTCAAAAAGACGGCATCGCCATTCTTACACCAACCGATTTCGCTACCGGAAGACGTTATGTAAAAAACTTAAAAAGCATCAAAATCGAACGGGTTAAATAAATCCGATTGCTATAGTATTTCCTATTCTCATTTTACCGCAATAGTTACTATTTAACACTTCCATCTAGTACACTTTATCAAACAAATTCGTATTTTTATAAAAATATATCACATTTTGTAATAACACAATGTTACAATTTGATGTTTTTACCATACACACTGTTGAATCTTAAAATAACCTTTTAATAACAATAAAACATCATTTATTTAAAATAGCACAACTATTTGTATTTTTTTATTTAATAAACAATACTTACATATAAAGTTATGTTAATTTTTTTTCATTAATTTTGAAAACCCAAAAGCATAATTATATGAAAAAAACTACATTAATTATTTTATTTTTACTCTCCTCCTTATCGAATGTATTTGCCCAAACAGAAACAAATCTTGCCAAAGCACAACATTATTTAAAAACCAAAGGAGAAGTCATTTTCACTTTTCAGGCTGCCAACCAACAGCAGTTTAAAAAGCTGGCTTCTTTTTTGTCGTTAAGTCATAAAAGAGTCAATCAGGACGATCTGAAAGCCGAAGCGTATGCCGACAAACTTGACTTTGAAAAATTCCTCAAATACAATATTCCGTTTCAGGTTAGCACTGCGGATAATGAAATTCCAAGTGCCGAAGCCGCCAAAAGTGCCATGGCTCCTAATGCACAATGGGATTCCACCTGGGATGCCTATCCGACCTATTCCCAATATGTCGCCAAAATGCAGTATTATGCCGACACCTATCCCAATTTATGTAAGCTGGAAAATATCGGTAGTACCCCAAACGGGCGTAACCTGTGGATTTTAAAAATATCCGACAATTGCCAGACCGATGAGGCCGAACCGGAATTTTTCTATTCCTCATCCATGCACGGTGACGAAATTACCGGTTTCCCATTGATGATGCGCCTGATCGATTATCTGGTTACCCGTTACGGAACCGATTCGGAAGTAACCAATTTGGTTAATACCACCGAAATTTATATTAGTCCGCTTTCCAATCCGGATGGTTCTTTTAAAACCGCCGGGAACGATGTGATGAATTCAACCGGGAACGCGGCGACCCGTGCCAACGCTAACGGAAGGGATTTAAACCGAAATTATCCGGATCCGTTAAACGGATTACACCCGGACACCTATGCCTATCAGCCCGAAACACTGGCTTTCCTTGCTTTTGAAAAAACCAGAAATTTCGTGATGGCTGCCAATTTCCACGGTGGTGTTGAGGTGGTAAACTATCCTTGGGATGCCTATGCCTCGCCAAATCACCTGCATCCGCACGATAATTATTTTAAGTTTATCTCCAAAAATTATGCGCAATCCTGTCAGACCGCCAGTAATAACAATGGCTATATGGACGACGTATTTGCCGGTCAGTATCCCGGAACCACCAACGGTTCGCTTTGGTATACCGTAAGCGGTGGCCGCCAGGATTACAACAACTATTACATGCACAATAAAGAAGTGACCATCGAAATCTCGACTACGAAATTCCCGGCCGCTTCCGAACTTCCTAATTTCTGGAATTATAACAAACAGGCTTTTTTAGATCATATTAAACAGGCCAATTACGGAGTACAGGGTAAAGTAACCGATGCATCCGGCAATCCGATCAATGCTAAAGTTTATATTCCGGGTTACGATTTAAAAGGTGCCTGGGTAAAAACCGGTTCCCTTCACGGTGACTATTACAAATTACTGATCGCAGGGAATTACAATATTACTTTTGAAGCTCCGGGTTATGTTTCGCAAACGATAGCGGCAACCGTTGCGAATAATGCGACAACGATTCTAAATGTACAGATGGTAGCCACTACCGCCGAACCCACCGTTGCCAATGCTACTATCTGCAAAGGAAAAATAGCCAGTTTGTCTACAGCCGATTCCGGTACGATCCGTTGGTATGATACCGCAAGCAGTACAACCGCGCTGGCAACCGGGACTTCCTACACTACCCCGACTTTAACCGCTACACGTTCGTATTTTGTGGAACGTGAAGTGACACTTGCCAATGTAGGACCAACTTCACCAACAGGGACTGCAACTGCTAAAGCCGGAGTAGCAAACCGATATCTGGTATTCGATTGTACTACACCAACCAAATTACAATCCGTGAGTGTCAGAACCAGTGCTACAAACGGTGAGATATTAGTCGAATTACAGGATAGTTCGGGTGCGATGCTGGAATCGAAAGTGATTCGTATGGCAGCATCCGGAATACAAGATATTGACCTTGATTTTTATTTGCCGGCGCAGAACAACCTACGACTGGTTTCTCGTGAGATCAATGGTTTTAATCTTACTGCAGCTACTTCGGGAATTACCTATCCGATGACCAACAACATCGTTAGTATTAAAAGTAATAGCGGAACCGGAACGTTTTTCCAATTCTTTAACTGGAAATTTGCTCCGTTAAAAAGCGCCCGAAAACAAGTTCAGGTAACCGTAAAACCGGATCCGGCTATCACCACAATAACGCCTGATACCGCTTTGGAAGGTGGCGCCAATTTTACGCTAACCGTAACCGGAAGCAATTTTGTGAGCGGTGAATCGATTATCCGATGGAATGGCGTCAACAAAGCCACCACTTTTATCAGCAATACACAATTATCGGCTACGATTACCGCTGCCGATATCGCCAATGACGGTACCGCAACTGTAAGCGTGATCAACACCTGTAACAACTACGTAACCCCAAATACGAACTTTACGATACAGGGTGTTCCGTGTGCTACTTCTACTACCTGGAATGGCAGTAGCTGGAGTAACAATGCTCCAAATAACGACGTACACGCGATTATAAACGGGAATTTCACCTCATCGGCCAATCTGGAAGCTTGTTCGCTTACCATTAACGGTACGGCTGTCGTTACGATTCAATCCGGTCATAACTTTATCATCAACCGTGAAGTTGCCGTGGCACCAACGGCCAATCTGATTATTCAGAACAATGCCAATCTGGTACAGGTGGAAAATACAACCAACACCGGTACGAGTAATGTCTACCGAAACAGTTCGCCTATGATTCGTCTGGATTATACCAATTGGGCTTCGCCAGTGGCAGCTCAGAATTTGCTAGCCTTTTCACCGCAAACCCTGACCAACCGTTTTTATATTTATAATCCATTAAACGGACCGATCGGAGCTTACGAAACGATTAACCCGAACACCAATTCCTTTACAGCTGCCAAAGGTTACCTAATCCGCACACCGAATACCTGGAGTGCTACCACTCCAACCGTTTATCCGGGTCATTTTACCGGCGTTTTAAACAATGGAAACATCAATATTGCCGTACAGCGCGGTGCGACTACCGGTTATAATCTGGTTGGAAATCCGTATCCGTCTACAATAAATGCGATTGATTTTATCAACGCTAATATCAGCGGTACCGGAACGGTAAACACTACTATCGACGGAAGTTTATATTTCTGGACACATGCCACGCCTTCCAGTCCTTCAACCGGCTTATATCCGCTTAACAATTATGCGAAATACACCAAACTGGGTGGAACTGCGGCTCAGGCCGGTGGTGCCGTTCCAAACGGTATTATTCAGGTCGGACAAGGATTCCTTGTGAATGCCGTAACCAACGGAAGTGTTGCTTTCCGTAACAATATGAGGTTGATCAATAATGCAAATCAATTCTTTAAAAGCAACCACACCCTGGCAATGGTCGAGCAGGATGCTATTGAAAAACACCGTATCTGGTTAAACATGAGCGGTGCAAACGATGCCTTTAGTCAGATTTTAGTCGGTTATATGACCGGAGCGACATTTGAAGCCGATTATGGTATCGATGCGAAAGATTTTGGTGCCAGTGGTGCCGCTTTATACAGTACAATCGGAAACGACGCCTATGCCATCCAGGGACGTCCGGTTCCGTTTGACGATAATGACAGCGTTCCGTTAGGGATTAACCTGCCTGCTTCCGGAACCTATACTATTTCTATTGATCATTTCGACGGATTGTTCAACGGCTCACAGATTATTTTCCTAAAAGACAAGCTATTGAATATCGTACACGATCTGAAGCTGAACAATTATAGCTTTTCAGCCGAAGAAGGTGTATCGAACAACCGTTTTGAACTGGTTTTCAAAAATACTATGTTAAACAACCCTGATTTCGATGCCGATAATGCCCACATCAGCATCTACAAAAACAACAATGCCATAACGGTACAATCGGCTAAAGAAGATTTAAGCACTGTATCGGTATATGATTTATTAGGAAGACTGATTTATCAGTCACCGAAAATTGGTACGGCGACTTTTACAACCAACCTATTTACCAGCGAAGCCGTTTTATTGGTTAAAGTGATTACCACTTCCAACCAGACAATTTTCAAAAAAGTACTTTAACAACATGGCGCTCTGAAAAGGGCGCCTGTAAACAACCAAAGAAGATGCCCCAATTATCTAAACTTATGAACAAAACTACTTACCCCTATGAGATCAACAAAATCTATTACAAGGCAATTGCTACTATTGGTAATCAGCCTTTTACCTAAATTAGTATCGGGACAGACCACACAGCTCCATCAGGAGAATTTCGAAGTTACCTCAACCTGGACGCTCACCGGAGCAACCATAACGGCTACAAATGCCTATAACGGAACGTCGAAAGTACAGATTCCGGTTAATGGGAGTTCCATTACGTCTCCGACTATTAACATTGCGGCCTATAACAAGGTGGACGTAAGCTTTTTTGTCCGATCCAATGCTTTAAACAACGCCGATAAAGTTACGCTCCAATACCGCGACAATGCCGCCGCAGCCTGGACTAGTGTAAGGGTGGTCGAAAGAGGAGGAAGCTCTTTACGGGACATTAATGATAACACCAATTATTATGCCCTGTTCGGAACCATTTTTTCAACTTCGTCTACTTTTTCAACGACAGGTCAGTTCCGATTCGTAACAACAACTGGAGGAGCTGCCCGGCAATTTTTTATCGACTATGTAACCATCACCGGGACCATCAATAATACCATTGCTACCGGTCCGGGAGGGATTACTGCTAATCTGGAAACCTGGTTGCGCGCCGATCAGGTCAATGGATCAACGGTAGGAACCGACGGTGCGAATGTAAATATCTGGACCGATCGCGGTAAAGGAAACGATGCCAAAGTAATCGATGCTGGTAATGCCGCGCTGACTGTTCGTCCGGCTTATCGTAACAATGCGACCAAAAATATTAATTTCAACCCGGTAGTGGAGTTCGGAAACAATCCGTCTACCTCTACTTCCAACTACACATATCTTTCGAACAGAGCCGAATTACAAAGTACTTCCGGTTTTTTCTCCCACGACCTGTTTATTGTGGTGATCAATGACAACCCGGCCAGTCTTTCTGCCACGTCGCCCAGTGTCGATTTATTTTGTGCGCAATCGTCTGGCAATAATACTTATGATAAAGATGGTACCGGTATCGGATTCGGGCAATATTCGATTCGATTCGACAACGAAGTCGTGAGTTACTGTGTTGGAAGCACACCGGAACCGACACCCGCCGATGTAACCACCAGAGGTTATGGCCTCGCTCAGGTTAACGGTACGTATACAGGTGTAAACATCATCAACAGCCGTCATAACAGTGGCGGGACCAAACAGGAATTATACAGCAATGCGCTGAGCATTTCGACTACCGAAGTGGGTGTTCCACAATGGCTTGCCTTGTCAAACCGTCGTTACTGGCTGGGAAGAAGTCAGGTTTTTGACGGTAGTTTTGGTGGTCGTGTCGCTGAGGTAATCTCCTATTCGGCACGAAAAAACGATGCCACCGAGCGTAACCGTATCGAATCCTATCTGGGCATAAAATATGGAATCACCTTGGGAACAAATGGTGTGAGTCAGAATTATGTAAACTCCGCCGGAACCACAATCTGGAACATTGCACCAACCGGTTTTAACTATGATATTGCCGGAATCGGACGCGACGATGCGGCGCAGTTAAATCAGAAACAATCCAAAAGTATCAATTCCGGTGCCGTAATTACGATGGGACTTGGCGATATTCTAACAACCAATTCGGCCAATACCAATACTTTTGATGCCGACCGAAAATACCTGGTATGGGGAAGCAATGGTCAGAACATGACTACCAGTGCAACGCCGTTGACCTATACTTTCGGACCTTCGACGGTGACAACCACTACCGATATCACCAACAAACGATGGAAAGTCGTAGAAACCGGCGGCGATGTAGCCACTGTAAAAGTATCCTTAGCCACTACCGATCTTGCCAGCTTACCGGCACTTTCCGGAAATGATGCTTATGTGATGATCATTGCAAGTGATGCTGCTTTTACAACCGGTATCGACATGGTCTTTCTAAACACCAACGGAACCAATCAGGAATGTTTATACGATTTCGACGGAACGAAATACATCGCTTTTGGTGTGGCGCACGAAGTAGTACTTTCTCGCCATATTACCATTGACGGTGTAGACGATGCCGTTCGTGTAGACAATAAAAATGACCTTACCGGTGCGTTTACCATCATGGCATGGGCGCGTCCAACCGGGGCAAATAATGCCACATCCGACAAAACAATCGTTTCCAAACACAACGGAACAACCGGCTACCGACTGGTTATCCAAAACGATAACAAAATCCGTATGGAATGGAACGGTGCTTCCCTGATATCAAACACTACACTACCGAATAACATCTGGCATAATATAGCCGCGGTCTATACTGCCGGTACGTTAAGCCTTTATATCGATGGAGTATTGGATCGAACCGGAGTCATGGCAGCTCCTACGGCTACAACCAGTATTTTTACCATTGGTGCGGAATACCGCAATAAAAGTAGTATTGTCAACATCTTTAAAGGTGATATCGACGAATTGCGTATCTGGAGCCGCGGACTTGCTATAAGTGAAATCCGTTATATTATGAATCAGGAAATTGCAAGTTCCGGTGCCAATACACTGGGGAAAATCATGCCGTCGACCGTGACGAAAAATGATATCAGTGCGCTAACATGGAGCAGCTTAACAGCTTACTATTCGATGAATTCCTATATTGGAACGCATATCAACGACAATTCCTTAAATAAAAACCGAGGGAACCTTGTTAATCCAAGTAAGATTGATATCAACACACAAACAGCACCAATGCCTTACGATAGTAATGCAACCGGTTTGTGGAGCAATACCGCTACGTGGACAAATGGTACCA